>JBDRCK010000001.1:0-2261 GCA_043821785.1 bacterium
TTGGGAAAATGTTTGGGCCAGATGTTGGAATATAAATGAAGGCTGGGAAGAAAAAAGAAGACATTCTAAAAATTATCCAGATAAACAAAAAGTTTTTAGAGCCATTTTAAAAAAGGAATTTGATAGGGTAGGTGGTTTTACGCCGGGTGGATATAACGATGATTGGAGTTTATATAAAAAATTAAAATATCAAGCAATATCAGCAAAAGGATCGATTTTTTATCATAAAAATCCATCTTCATTAAAAGAAGTATTTAATCACGCTAAATGGGTAGGTAAAAGGCCGTATAAGTTTGGGCTATTGGGTAAACTGTATACTTTGGGAAAATCCCTCTTTCCTTTTTCAACAGTTTTTGGCTTCTACAAATATCTAGTTAAAGGAGAGCCAGCCTTTGTTGTTTTCAAAATAGTATATGATTTTGGAATATTCTGTGGGATATTGGAAGCCGTTTTTACTAAAAATTATGCTAAATAGATTAAAAGCTCTTAAAAAGAAATGGTTACTATTGGGAATTATTTTTCTTTCAGTTTTCTTACGTTTAATTTCCATTAATCAATCTTTTTGGCTAGATGAAGCAACTACAGCCAATGTTATAAGAAACTTTAGCCTTTCTGAAATAATAACAAAATTTTCTCCTGGAGATTTTCATCCACCCTTGTATTATTTAATTTCAAAAGTATGGTCGATTCCTTTTGGTGTAAATGAATTCTCTTTAAGGATACTGTCTGTAATAGTAGGATCTTTAACTGTTTTTTTTCTATATATAATTGCAAAAAAATATAAGGGAGAAAACTTTGGATTAATTTCTGCTTTGCTTTTAGCAACTTCACCACTTCACATATATTATTCGCAAGAAGCAAGAATGTATGCAATGGAGACTTTTTTTGTTGTTGCATCAATTTATCTTTATCAAAGTCTTTTAAAGAAAGAGAAAGTAACAAATTGGATATTATTTTCGTTAAGTTTAGTTTTAATTGGATTTACAGATTATTTGCCCTTGTTGATTCTTCCTGCATTTTTTATTCATTCAGTTGTTATTAAAAAGAACTTTTTTTGGTTTAAAAAACTTTTAATTTCACTCTTGCCTTTATTTATAATATTTATTTTTTGGCTCCCAATTTTTTCAAAACAGTTAAGTGGGGGATTATCAGTTTTTTCAGATTCTCCTATTTGGTGGAGAGTTTTAGGTAGGTTTAGTTTTAAAGAGCTGTTTTTGATTCCTTTGAAGTTTGTTATTGGTAGAATTTCCTTTTTTAATAAAATTTTGTATTTGTTTGTTTTATTACCTTACATTTTTCTTTTTGGATTACTATTTTTAAAACAAAAAAAACAATTAAAGACACTTAGTCTTCCATTATTGTGGTTTTTTGTACCACTTTTATTAACTGTGGCTTTATCGTTTAGAATATCTGTACTTTCTTATTTCAGACTTATCTTTATCTTGCCTGCTTTTTATTTTTTTCTTTCTTTTTCAATAGAAAGCTTAAAGAAACCAATTAAAAATATTGTAACTGTAGCAATTATTTTATTTAACTTAGCTTTTTCTTGTATTTATTTGTTTTATTGCCTTACATTTTTCTTTTTGGATTATTATTTATAAAACACAAAAAACAACTAAAGACACTTAGTCTTCCATTATTGTGGTTTTTTGTACCTCTTTTATTAACTGTAGCTTTATCGTTTAGAATATCTGTTCTTTCTTATTTCAGACTTATCTTTATTTTGCCTGCTTTTTATTTTTTTCTTTCTTTTTCAATAGAAAGCTTTAAGAAACCAATTAAAAATATTGCAACTGTAACAATTATTTTATTTAACTTAGCTTTTTCTTGTATTTATTTTTTTAATCCAAGGTTTCATCGTGAAAACTGGAGAGGGCTTGTGTCTTTTATCGAAAATACTTCGTTAAAAAATGAGGCTGTAACTCTTTTTGTTAGAGATTCACAGATGGAAGCTTACAATTATTACAGTACTGATCAAATTAAGGCGATAGCTCCAGATCAGTTTGAGCCTGGATCTAAAACAGTCTGGTTAATGAGATACATACAAGATATATTCGACCCCCAGGATATTGTTAGAATTGAACTTGAGAAGTCAGGCTATCAAAAAAAAGCCGACTATGACTTTAATGGAGTTGTAGTATCAAGATACGACCTATAAACTAATTGAGAGGTTAATATATGAAAATTGCAATAGATATTTCACAAAGTGTTTATGGAACTGGAGTATCCATTTATACAAGGTTTTTATTTCAAAAACTATT
>JBDRCK010000002.1:0-40006 GCA_043821785.1 bacterium
AGGTCTAGTGACGCCATTTTGGCGTGGGTTATAATAAATTTTTTTCTTGGGGGAACCTCATCTCCCATAAGCATTGAAAAAACATAATCGGTTTCTTGTGCATCATCAATGGTAATTTGTTTCAAGACTCTATGTGCAGGATCCATTGTGGTATCCCAAAGTTGATCTGGATTCATTTCTCCCAAACCTTTATATCTTTGAATCATAGGAGGTTTTTTTAGTTCACGAGTTAATAAGTCAACAATTTTATCTTTTTCTTCTTCAGAAAACGCATATTGCATCTTTTTTCCTGACTGAATTTTAAATAATGGAGGTTGAGCTACGTATAAATGACCTTTTTCAATAACTAACGGCATATGTCTATAAAAGAACGTTAAAATAAGGGTTCTGATGTGTTCTCCGTCAACATCAGCATCTGTCATAATAACCACCTTATGATATCGTAATTTTGAATAATCTATATTTTCTCCAATACCCATTCCTAGCGCAATAACAAGGTCTTTAAGCTCTTTAAATTCAAGAATCCTATCAAGATATGCCCTTTCAGTATTTAATATTTTACCTCGAAGTGGAAATATTGCCTGATTTTTTCTATTTCTTCCTCTTTTTGCAGATCCTCCTGCAGAATCACCTTCAACCAAGAAAACTTCAGATTTTGCAGGATCTTTTTCTTGACAATCTGCTAACTTACCTGGCAGACTTGCACCATCAAGTGCGCCTTTTCGAAGTACTGCATCTTTTGCAGCTTTTGCTGCAAGTCTTGCTCTTTGTGCTAAAAATACTTTTGATATAACTTCTCTTGCAGTGCCTGGATTTTCCTCAAAAAGAACATCTAAATATTCAGAGACTGCTTGTTGTACAAAAGCTTGTGCTTCTGAGTTTCCAAGCTTAGTTTTGGTTTGCCCTTCAAATTGAAGATTTGTAGATGACATTTTTAAATAAATTATTGCAGATAAACCTTCTCTTGTGTCGTCACCTGTAAGAGCTTCTTTAAAGTCTTTTTCGCTTAATATTTTTCTTGCATAACTATTTATAGCCTTTGTAAGTGCTATTCTAAAACCAGTAAGATGCGCTCCACCTTCAACTGTATTGATAACATTGACAAAAGACATTACGTTTTCGGAAATAGAGTCGTTATATTGAATAGCTACCTCTACCTCTTTGTCATCTTGTTGTTTACTAAAATAAATTGGTGTATGAAGTTCTTTCTTACCTCTATTCATATCCTTAATAAGTGATTTAATTCCACCATCGAAAAAATATGAAAATCTATCATTTTCTTTTTCATTTCGTATTCTAAATTTAACACCACTAATAAGATATGCTCGTTCTTTAACTTGTTTTTTAAAAGCAGTATAGTCAATATCAATTGTCTCTTTAAAAATCTCACTGTCAGGTTTAAAAGAAACAGCTGTTCCACTTTTGAACGGATGGTTTAGTTCGGACTTATCTACTTTTTTGACGCTATATAAAGGTTTTCCTCGTTTATATTCTTGTCTATAAACCTGATCGTCTTTTATAACTTCAACAATAGTATGTTCTGAAAGAGCATTCACAACAGATGCTCCAACTCCGTGTAAACCTCCAGATATTTTATATGCAGAGGATGTAAATTTTCCTCCGGCATGGAGTTTAGTCATTACAAGTTCTAATGCAGATACATTGTATTTTTTATTTTTTTCAATTGGGATTCCCCTACCATCATCATAGACTGTAAGATATCCGTTTTTGTGAATGTCTATATTAATATTTTTTGAATATCCTACTAGTGCTTCATCGATTCCATTGTCTACAATTTCGCGAAGACACTCATTAACTCCTTTTTGAGAAGTCGTACCAATATACATTCCCGGCCTTTTTCTTACTGGATCAAGTCCTTCAAGTACGACAATGGATTCTGCACTGTAAGCTGATTTAGAAGATTTGGCCATTTGTTAATTATAGCGGAAAATAAGGCGTAAAGAAACAATAAACTCTAATCTCTAATTTCTAATCTCTAAACAAATACAAATGTTATAAACTCTAAATACATAAGGTTTGAATTTAGAATTTTGCGTTTTGAAATTGTTTAGTATTTAGGGTTTAGAGTTTAGATATTATTTGAGTTCTACTTTTGCACCTGCTGTTTCTAATTTTTTCTTTGCTTCTTCTGCCTGCTCTTTCTTTGCTTCTTTAAGAACTTCTTTTGGTGCGGATTCAACTAATTTTTTAGCTTCCATAAGACCTAAATTTTGATCGATTTCTCTTACTGCTTTAATTACTGCAAGTTTATTTGCACCAGCTTCTGTAAGTACGACATTAAATATAGTTTTTTCTTCTTGTGCAGCTTCTCCTTCAGCGTTTGCTTCTCCTGCTTGTGCAGGGCCTGCAACCATAGGAGCAGATGTTACACCGAATTTATCTTCCATATATTTAGCAAGATCAGCTAGTTCTATTGCTGTTAATCCTTCGATTTCTTTTGCAATTTTTTCTAATTTTGATGATAATTTATTTTCTTCAGCCATTATTAATCACCTCCTTAGGATTTGATGATATTTTTTCACTTTTTAAAACATTAATTAATTTAGCAATTGGTAATTGTAATATAAAATGTAATTTGGTAGAAGGATATTTTATTGCGTAAACAATTTTTGAAAGAAGTTCTTCTTTTGATGGAAGAGCTGCAATTTTTGCAAGTTGTTCTGATGGGTACAATTCACCATCTAAGAGTCCAAATTTAAAAGATATGTTTTCATTGCTTTTTGAAAAATCCAAGATTGATTTTAATGCAGGTGAATAATTAGTATCAAGACTTAAAATAGCGGTTTTTTCTTTAAGTTCTTCGGAATGTTTTTTTACATTGTCAAAAGTTTTATTTTCTGAAGTTAGCCTTGCTATAGCTTTTTGAAGCAACGTATTTTTTACAACTTTTATTTTCCCAGAAAGTTTTCTGACATTTTTTCTTAGATCTTCGAGATTTTGGTGTGTAATATTCCCAAAACCGATAAATGCAAAATTAGAAGATGAAGATATTAATTCTTTAATAGCTTCTACTTGTTGTTTTTTTTTAATACTTACCATATTTCACTTGTTGATCAATTTATAACGATCAAACTTCTTTAGGAGACTTTTCTTACAATCAAGCTTTGCTCGATAAGCCTAAAGTCTTGGTGACTTTTTATTATATCAAATTTCGTTTAAAAGTTCTTTTAATGTTTTAGGTTGATTTTCCTCACTTTTTTGATGCTTTTTCTTTTTAGTTGGTCTTAATTCTTTCATTTTTTTTGAGATTTCTTCTCTCTTTTGAAATTCTTCTACTCGTCCTTTAGTATCAATAAATCTATGTTCTCCTGTAAAGTAAGGGTGGCAGCTAGAGCAAACATCAACATTTATGTTTTTTTTGGTTGAGCGAGTTGTAAAAGATTTACCACATGTGCACACTATTTGCGCGTCGAATATTTGTGGATGGATGGATTGTTTCATAATCAATAAACATATTTATAAACAAAGGAACTTAAATTATAACAAAAATTTGCGTATTTAACAGCCATAATTTAATAAATTCGAATTCCGAATGACGAAACTCGAAACAAATCACAAATTCTAAATTACAATTAACAAATAAACCATAAATCTCAAATTTAAAATTTTATGCTTTGGATTTATTTGTATTTTGATATTTAATATTTTGAATTTCCTTCGTGCTTCGAGTTTAGTGCTTCGAGTTTACTTAAGGATTTTTTCCCATCGGCCTTGTGTTATCACTGCTTCAAGGTTATGAAAGCTTTTGCCTATTCTGTGATCTGTGAGTCTATTTTGTGGAAAATTATATGTCCTTATTTTTTCTGAACGATCTCCTACTCCTACATCTTTTATATAAGAGCTTTTCATTCCGGATTTTTTTTCTTCCTCAAGTTGGTATAGTTTTGATGCAAGAAGATCAAGAGCAAGTTTTCTATTTGCTTCTTGATGACGCTCTCTACTTGATGTGACTACAACTCCTGTAGGTTTATGAGTCAGTCTCACTGCTGATGATACCTTATTTACATTTTGTCCTCCATGCCCACCAGCTCTAAAAAATTGCCATTCAAGGTCACTTGATGATATTTTAATTTCAGATGGTTTTACAATAGGAAGAACAACAATAATACATGTTGAAGTATGGACTCTTCCTCTTCTCTCGGTTGTTGGGATTCTTTGAACTCTATGAACCCCTGTTTCATTTTTAAAAGTATCATAAGCTCCAAAACCCTTAATTTTTAAAACATAATCATCTAAATAATTGACAGAATAACCTTTTTTCTGAGCGAAACGAATATATGAAAGTTGCAATTCTTTTGCCCAAAGTTTTGACTCTTCTCCACCAACTCCAGGCAAAGCTTCAATAATTGTGTAGTCTTTATCTATTATCATATTAAAAAAATTAAAAATCTAAAATTACAAATAACAAATAAATTTTAAATATTAAATTCAAAATAAATTAATTTGTTTAATGTTTATTATTTGGTGCTTATTTGTATTTTGGAAATTGTTGTTTGTTATTTAAAAGCTTTATTAGTTCTTCTTTATTTACGTCTTTTTGTTCTCCTGTTTTCATATTTTTAATTTTTATCTTATCTTCTTTTATCTCTGTTGGTCCAATTATTAAAACATAAGGAATATTTTTCTTATCAGCAAACTTTAATTGCTTATCTAATTTTGCGTTACTTTCCGGATAAAGCTCACAAGACACCCCAGAGCTTCTTAAAAATGAAGCTATTTCGATAGATTTAGGCAGAGTTTTTTCATCAAATATTGTCATAAGACATGAACTAGGTTTTAACACCTGTTTAGGTATTAGATTTTTATTTTGTAAAAACTCAATTATCACTACATCAGAAAGCGCAAAACCAATACCTGGAATATTTAGCTTTTTGTCAAAATCTCCTACCAAATTATCATATCTGCCACCACCAGCAATAGCTCTGTTTAATTTATCATTATCTTTAGATATTTCTACAGTTTCAAATACAACCCCAGTGTAATAATCAAGACCTCGTACTGTTGAAGGGTTTATTTCACAATATTTATCTATCTCATATGATTTAAGAATAGAAAACAGGTCTTGAAAATATGTATTATCTTCTGGCTTTATACTATTATCAATTAATCGATTAATCGATTGTATCTGTTCGCTGTTTAATTTTTCTTCCTTTAGCATCGATTCAAAATTTTCTTTTGAAACTTTTTCTTTTTTATCAATAATATTTAAAAGATTTCCAATCTTTATTTTATTAATACCTATTTTAATAAGAGCATTTTCTATAAAAGGCCTGTAATTAATATATGTTTTAAAGTCTTTTTCTGTTGCTCCAAGGCTTTTAAAAATGCTTATTAATGTATATATAGATTCTGCATCGGAAATTACACTATCTGAACCTAAAATGTCAAAATCAGCCTGATAAAATTCTCTAGATCTGCCTTTTTGAGGAGCTTCATATCTAAATCTTGCGCCTATATTGTAAAGTTTAAGCGGGAAGGTAAGTTCACCTGCCTTGTTAGCTATCATTCGTGCTAGACTTGGAGTCATCTCAGGCCTTAAAACAAAAATTTCTCCTTTTTTGTTTTTTATTTGAAATGTTTGTCGCTCAAGAAGTTCTTTTGACGTTTTATTTTCGTATAAGCCCACTGGTTCAACCATGGGCCCGTCATATGCTTCGTATCCTAAAAGTCTTGCGACTTCATTAATTTTTTTAAATATGAAGCTTTGAACACCCTTATTTTGTGGATAAAGATCTCGAAATCCTTTAATAGGACTTAAACCTGTCATAATGAAGAAATTATATCAAAATATACCAATAATTAATTTCGAAACTCGAAATTCGAAGTACGAAATAAGTTTCAAATATAAAATATCAAAATACAAATAAATCTAAAGCATAAAATTTTAAATTTAAAACTTTGAATTTAATATTTATCTATTCTTTGTAATTTAGAATTTTTGATTTGACCTGTCATTCGGAATTCGGACTTATTACTTAAGCTGTAAAAAAGCAATTTTAAGATGCTCCTTTTAACGTTGCTTTAATAATAGTTGTTTTACCATTTCTGTAAACCTTAAGTGACACTTGTTGCCCAATCTTCTTATCAAGCAAAATTTTTGCAACTGAATTTTCATTTTGATTGTTGATTTTTTGATTATCTATAGCTGTAATAATATCTTCAGGCTTTATTCCAGCTTCGTAAGCGGGTGAATCCTTTATTACAAAAACAACGTATGCTCCTTCTACGAGTTTTTCTGATTGAGCTATGGTTTTATCTATAATACTGTATCTTACTCCTAAAAATGGTCTTTCAAAAATTCCTCCCCTTTTCTGAAAATCATTTAAAAGATCAGAAACAACATTTGAAGGGATAGCAAACCCTATATTTTGACCTTGTTGTGCAACCGCTGTGTTTATCCCTATAACTTGCCCACTCGAATTTAAAAGAGGTCCTCCTGAGTTTCCTGGACTGATTGCCGCGTCTGTTTGAATGACGTTATCTAATTTTTCAACATATCCTTCAAAAGGTGAGCCAGCTGTAATTCCCCTACCGAGTCCAGATATTATTCCTGCAGTTACTGTATTTGTAAATTCTCCAAGTGGAGTTCCAATCGCTATTGCAAGCTGTCCAAGTTTTATCGTAGACGAATCTCCAAGAGTAAGAGGTTGTAAATTTTTAGCTTTAATTTTCAATATAGACAAATCATTTAGAGGGTCTCTGAAAATATTTATAACCTCATATTGCTGCTTATCATATGTCAAAACTGTATATGTTGCTTCAGTATCTGATACTACATGTTTGTTTGTGATTATTAAACCGTCTGTTGAAACTATAAACCCGCTACCTATGTTTTGATGAACTTTTTTTTGCTGACTAGGAATAGTCTGAAATGGATTTGAGGGATTTGAAGGGTCTATTTGTATACGAGTTCCTGTTGTAGTTATTTTATCTATACCAATTGTGACTACAGAAGGAATTGAATTTTCGATTACATTTTCTGTTACGGATTCATTATTTTGTAGTTTTGGCACTTCTTGGTTTATGTTATAGCTTGGCCGAGGAATATTAATATATTTTTCGAGCGCTATTTTAGGAAATAAATTAAAAGATTGTCCAATCGCTATAAGTACAATAAGTATTGCTAAGGAATAAAGTATTTTTTTCATAAATGAGTAAGAACTTTATTTTATCAGCATTTCTATTGCTGTTTCAAGTTGTATATCTTGGTCTCTGGTAAGAGTATTTCCATTTTTAATATCAAGTGTCACTTCTTTACCAGGTTTTAATCCTTTACCGTTAATCCATTCATTATTTGGGAGTATCCATTTTGCCACTGTTACATGAAGACCTGCTCCTTTTTTAAGATCTAAAGCTTCTTGTACAGACCCTTTTCCGAAAGTTTTTACTCCAACTAAAGTAGCAACTTTATAATCTCTTAGAGCCCCTGCAAGTATTTCTGATGCTGAAGCAGATCCTCCGTTAATTAAAATAACAACTGAAGTTTCTTGAAGTAATCCATCTCTTGTTGAATAATAATTTTTATTGTTTCCGTCTGACGATTCTTGTTTTACGACTAATTTATTTTTTTCTAAAAATTCAGATGCGATATAAACAGAGCTTTCAAGAAATCCTCCAGGGTTATCTCTAAGGTCTAAAATGAGACTTTTTATTTTATCTTGCTTTATATTTTCAGTTATGAAGTTCACTGCTTCGTTCCATTCCTGATTTGTATTTTCTCCAAATTGATTTATTTTTATATAACCCACTTGTTGACAATTTTCTTTACACGCTACGTTTTTTTCAAGCTCATATTCAACAGAGGAAACTTTAATTTCTGCTCTTATAATTTTTATCTTTATATCTTTTTTTTCGTTTCTACTTACAGTGAGCGTTACTTCAGTTCCTTCTTTACCTCTAATTTTTGACACTGCTTGAATTAGAGTCCAACCATCTGTAGATTCTCCATCAACAGCTTTTATTATGTCTCCTGGTTTTATACCAGCTTTAATAGCTGGAGAATCCTTGAGAGGCGCTATAATGATTATATTGCTATCTTTTAATCCTAGCTGCGCTCCTATTCCTGTAAATTTTCCGCTTAAGTCATTTTTTGTTTCTTTATTTTCATCAGGAGTAAGAAAAAATGTATAAGGGTCTCCTACAGAAGCTACCATTCCTTTTATTGCTCCATAAAACATTTTGGTTGTATCAATTTTGCTTTTATCTACAAACTTTTTTTCTAATTCATCCCATGTTTGCCAAAAAAGATTAAAATCAATGTTTTTAACGTTATTTTGGTAATTTGAATATGTAAGCCCTTTGTATTCTCCAATCTTAAAGCCTACTCCAAAAGTGAATATGAAAAAAGCGATGGTTAGAATAACTTTTGTAATATTTTTACTTTTCATTTTATCTATAAAAATATATTATGTTTTCTTTTTTATTTATTGAAACATATGGAAAATTTAATTTTTTTATTTTTTCCCAGTCTTGACTGTTTAACAATCTAGCGTATGGAATATCTATATGTTTACTTAAAGGATCTATTGTTATATATCCAGACGCTCCAATAACTTCAAGCTTCAATTGGTTATATATTTCTATTTTTTTAACTAGAAGTATTTTATTTCGTATTTCATCCTTTATTTTGTTTAAATTAATATTATCAATTGTTACTACTTCTCCTCCAAAATAGTCACTAGCTTCTTTTAATTCAAATTTTTCTACTTCTTTAACTTCAAATTCTAAATTATCATCATTTATTTTTTTAACCTCACCTTTAAAATATGAATTAATTTTTTCTCCTTCTTTTTCTTGAACTGCCAGAGTTACTGTGCCTTCTGTGTGGTCTATTTCTTTTAAGATTCCAGTGAACTCACTTATATATTTTTTCTCTGAAAACAGAGTTTTTTTTCTTGCTAAAACGTCTCCTTGTGTTATAGCTTCTCCAATATTTTTCGTCAATGATAAAAAGATTTTTTTTGGAGATACGTCAAGTATTTGTGAAATAGGTATTTTTAAATGTTTATTTTCAGTAATTTTGATTAATGGAGTTTCAAAACCTACCTTATCACCTTCTTTTATTAATAATTTCTTACCTTCAGGTAGCGATATTTTTATTGTCATTTAAACATTATATCAGCTTGAACTTTTGTATGAGACGTATGGAAGTAGGGCAAAAAATTTTGCGTATTTAATCTGCTTAGTCAGTTGTCTTTGATGTCTTGCGCAAACATTAGACTTTTCTCTATTTACGATTTTTTTTCTTGGAGTTAAAAACCTCTCAAGCGTCTCAACATCTTTGAAATCAGGATTAGTGGCGTATTTACAAAAATAACATTTTTTCATATAGGCATTTTAAATTTAAAAAGGGATATCGTCAGGATCTATAGATTCTTCTTCAGTTTCTTCTTCATCTTTTTCCCCCTCTTTTTTATCTTTCTTATCTTTTTTATTTTCAGCTTCTTCTTTTTTATCTTCATCTTTTTTATTAGTAAGAGTTGGTTTTTGTTCTGGTTCAGCTGATTGATATTCAGACCCTACTTGACCTTCGTCTGTTCTTCTACCGCCACTCAGCACTATAAAGTCTTCAAGTACAATTTCAGTAATTGATCTTTGTTGACCGTCTTTTCCAACGTAAGACCTATAACTGAGCCTACCTTCGACATAAACTTTTTTTCCTTTTGCTAAAAGTTTTCCGCATAGCTCTGCTACCTTATTCCATGCAACAACTCTATGAAATTGGACATCTTCTTTGGTCTGTCCTTCATTTGTAGTCCAACTTCTATTTGTAGCTACTCCAAAAGTGCAAACTGGCGCTCCGTTTGGTGTATATTTTAATTCTGGATCTCTTGTTAGATTACCAAGAATAACCGCTTTATTTATTGATCTGTTTGCCATATATATGTAAATTTAAAATTATAAATTCCAAGTTCCAAATAAATTCTAAATTTTAGATTTTAAACGTTTAATATTTACTATTTATTTGTTATTTGTAATTTTAGATTTTTTATTTTCCTTTTTTTCTTTGCTTTTAAACATAACATATCTTAATATTTTTCCTTTAAATTCTAGTTTCTTTTTGAATTCTGATATTTTATCTTTATCTAATCCAATTATCCACTCAAAAAGATAAGCTTGGCTATTTTTTTTAATTTCATAAGCCAAATTTTTTTTACCGTATAATTTTTCTTCCATAACCTTTCCAGATACTGATGAAATGAGCTCTTTAAGATCCTTCTCATTTTTCTCTTCATCTAAAAGGAAGACAAAGTTGTATTGATTCATATTAAAATAGTTGGTATATAATAATACCCACGATGTTAAAAATCAAGAATATTATACCTTTTGTTATTCTACTCATTTTACTTATTTTTACAAGGTATGTAAACATATCTTGGGGCATTCCGCATATGTTTCATCCTGATGAGAGAAATATTATAGTGTCTTTAGGACAATTGCATTGTAATAATATTTTTAATTTAAAAGATTGCCTGAACCCACATTTTTTTGCATATGGTCAGTTTTTTTTATATCTTGGCTATTTGTTTAAATCGATAACTCATATTACTTCTTTTTTTGACATGGCACTTATTTTGAGATTTTTATCTGCAACCTTCTCTGTTTTTACGACGCTTATTGGATTTTTAATAATAAAAAAATTAACACAAAGATATTTAAAAAAATATTCTAAAAAAACAATAGAATTTGGAGGGTTTTTTGTTCTTATTTTTTCTCCTATCCTAATTCAAATTGCACATTTTGGAACAACAGAATCAATCCTTGTTTTCTTATATACATCAATTATTTATACTTCTCTACTCTTTCTAGATAAAAAGGTTAGCTCATTTAAATGGTTAGTTATTAGCTCTGTATTAATTGGGATAGCCATCGCTACAAAAATTTCTTCGCTTATTTTTTTATTTGTTCCATTAATTACCTTATATTTATATAAAGACAAATCTATAAAACAAAGGCTGCCATATTTATTGCATGTTTTATTTTTAACATTTGTTTTTGCAATAATATTTTCACCACATAATCTTATTTCATACAGATCTTTTTTAGGATCTTTAAATTATGAATCTGCTGTAGCTTTAGGAAGAGTAAAGGTATTTTATACAAACCAATTTGAAATGAGTGTTCCTATTTTTTTTCAAATTATAAAGGTTTTTCCTTATACGCTTGGAGTTCCTGTTTTTATTTTTTTTATTCTCGGTTTATTCTTCTTGCCAAAAAATAAAGAGTTTAATTTTTTAAAACTCTCATTTCTTGCATATTTTATTCCATCATCGTTTTTATATGCTAAATGGACTAGATTTATGGCTCCAGTATTTGTGTTGATGGTAATCATTGCCTATATATTTTTATTAGAAATGCTTTTAAAAAAGTTAAAAAAACCTATTTTTAGAAATATCTTCTTTTGGGTATTTATATTTTTTATGACACTTCCGGGTATAATTTTTACAAGTATTTACTTTAAAATTGACACTAGGGCTCAAGCCTCTAATTGGACAATTAAAAACGTTCAGGATAATTCTTTTATTCTATCTGAAACAGCAAATGTCGTAGATATTCCTTTTGGTAAAAGAAATAATAAAAAATTTAATATAGAGTCCTTTGATTTTTATAATATAGATTCAAATGACGACCTTTATAAAACCTTACAGAAAAATATAAAAGAAGCGGATTACATTATGGTTCCTTCAAGAAGAATATTTGCAAACTATACATGTCTAATGCAAAAAGATCCCCTTTCTTTTAGTAGAGGAAGATGCGCATATTTAGAAAAAAAATATCCTAGGATTAATAAGTATTACAAAGATTTATTTAGCGGAAAACTTGGTTTTAAAAAAGTAGCAGAGTTTAAATTGTTTGATGATGAATTTGCAGAAGAAACTTTCTCGGTATTTGACCATCCAGTTGTTAGAATATATAAAAGAATATGAAAAAAATAGCTATTTTTGATTTTGATGGAACTTTAGCTAATACTTTTCCAATCAGTTCTAAAATATTAAAAGAAGTTGTCAAAGATTATGGATATGGTAAGATATCAGACGATACTGTTCAAAAACTACGTGACATGTCGCCTTTACAAATAATATTGCATTTTAAATTTCCAATTTGGAAAATTCCAGAATTATTAAATAGGGTTAGAGAAAAAGTATATGATCATGTTGAATATATCAAACCTTTTTATGGGATAAAAGAAATGCTAGATAGTCTTTGGAAAAAAAATATAAAACTTGGGATATTAACGTCAAATAGTAAAAAAATAGTAGATGTATTTTTAAAACATAAGAAATTTCCTAAATTTGAATTTATAGAATCAGAGCTTAATATATTTAAAAAACCTAGACATTTAAAAAAAACCATTTCAAAATATAAGTTTAATAAAGAAGATGTAATTTATATTGGTGATGAAATAAGAGATATTGAAGCTGCACATTTTGCAGGTGTTGATGTAGCGGCCGTAACCTGGGGATACAATAAAAAGCACATCCTCCAAAAAAACAATCCGATTTTTTTAGCTGACAAACCAGAAGCATTACTTAAATTTCTATTGGATTAATCAGATTAGGTAGTGCTTGCTTAAACATAGGCTTTTTATGGTGTAGTTTTATATAATTTATATATGAATTTAATCACAAACCTTGTATTAAGATATTTACGTTTTTTTGCAAAATTATCCTTAAAAATTCACAAACCAACAGTTATTGGTATAACCGGGTCAGTTGGAAAATCATCAACTAGAAATATAATATACGGACTTTTAAAAGATTATTTTCCTACAAAAATGATTTCTAAAGGTAATTCAGAAACTGGTATTCCTCTTGGAATATTGGGTTTATCACCTATAAATTATTCGAAGTTTGATTGGATTCGAATGTTGACACTATCTCCTTTTGGATTAAGTTATTTATCAAAGACAAAGTATTTAATTATAGAAATGGGAGTTGATGATCCGTACCCACCAAAAAATATGGAATTTCTTTTAACTATAGTAAAGCCAGCTATAAGTATTTTTTTGAATGTGCATCCAGTTCACACAATGCAATTTGAAAAATCAATTAGCAATATACTCCAGACAAAGAAAATGAATAGCAATGAAAAATTAAAATTGATTTTAATAAAAATTTCAGAAGAAAAGGGAAAAATTATTATAAATAACGATAACTGCGTTAATGCAATTTATAATTCAGATAATTATTATGTAGAAAATGTTATATCTAATTTTAAGAAAACAATATTAAATAATAAAATAAAGTTTTTTTCTTTTGGAAACAAAAATACAAGCGATCTTTGCCTTAAAAAATTTGAGGTAAGTCTAAAAGGCTCAAAATTTTTATTTGGTAAAAAAGATAAAAAAGACATAGTGTTAGTTTTTGATAGGTACTTACTTCCTGAAGCCTATAAAGAAGGTTTAATGACTGGAATATTGGTTGGAAAAATGCTTGGGTTATCTATAAAACAAATTAAAAATTCTTTGGTTTCAAACTTTTTATTACCAAAAGGAAGAGTGTCGTTATTTATAGGAATAAATAACTCTTATATTTTAGACTCTTCATATAATTCCTCTAAAGCATCTGTTTTGTCGTTTTTAGAATTACTTAACATCATAAAAAACAAATACAAAGACAAAAAAATTATATTTTTAATGGGAGACATGAGAGAGCTTGGTAAAAGTGCCAAACTTGAACATGAAGAAGTTTTTAATAAATTAAAAGAGGTTGTTGATTATCTATATTGCGTTGGTCCATTAACAAAAGAATTTATTATAGATAACAAAAAGTTTAAGATAGATCTTAAAAAGCTAAATCAATTTAAATGGTTTAACAATTCTACTCAAGCAGGTAAATTTTTAGCTAATAATTTACCAACTAACTCAGTTATATTAATTAAAGGTTCACAAAACACTATTTTTTTAGAAGAAGCAATTAAATTCTTGCTTAATGATAAAAAAGATCAGATAAATCTTTGTCGGCAAGAAAAGTTTTGGAAGAATGAAAAAAAATTACTTCAAAGTTAATCTTTATAAGTAGATTCAACTAAACGATTTGCTAAGTCTTTAAATGTGATTCCAGCTGCTTCTGCTGCTTTTGGTAGCAAACTTTCCTTTGTTAATCCTGGAATAGTATTTATTTCAAGAACAAATACCCCATTTTTATTAACAATATAATCAGTTCGTGAGAAATGCCTACATTCGATGGCTCGATGAATTTTAAGAGTCAAGTTTTTAATTTTTTGCTGTTGGTGTTGTGTTAAAGATGGTGCGTTTGGAAGTTCTTTTGTTTTGCCACTATATTTATTTTCGTAATTGAACCATTCCTTGTTAGGTGGAACAATTTCAACAATTGGAAGCGCTTGTTTATTGAAAATACCTACCGTAATTTCAACACCTTCAATATAATCTTCAATCATCATTTTTTCATACTTTGTTAATAATTTTTTAATATCTATTTTCTGAAGGTCTTGTTTGGATTTACAAACAAAAACATCAACACTTGAACCGTTATCTATTGGTTTAATTACGAAAGGAATTTTCATTGTTTTAAAATCTTTTACATTTGAATCACTTAATATAAACCAATCAGGTGTTTTAATATTCAAATTTTTACAAAATGTTTTAAACTTAATTTTATTCCATCCCAACTCGCATGCTTTTGATCCTGATCCGACAAACTTTATTTTATTTTTTTCTAGTATTTTTTGTAATCTTCCTCCTTCTCCTTCAGGACCATGGAGAACTGGAAAGATTACATCATTACATTTTGCTTTTTTTAGTATTTCTATATAACCTTTATTAAAATCAATAACTTCAATCTTATGGTGCTTTTTTTTGAGCGCTTGTACAACATTTTTAGAAGAAAGTAGAGATATTTCTCTCTCATCAAAAGATCCACCAGTTATTATAAGTATTTTCATCTTAAATTTTCTTTAGAACAAATTTATTATCGGCGTCTTTTACTTCATAGCCTAGTTTTTTTATTTTTATTCTTAATTCATCTGATAATTTAAAATCTTTTTTTTCTCGAGCTTGAAGCCTTTCTTTTGCAAGATTCATTACATGATTTGGTATTGTTTCTGGAAGTACAGAACCAAGAGAAAGTCCTAGAATTTTGTCAAATTCTAAAATAGATTCAAGTTTGAAGTGTTTTGGAATATCTGATTTTAGCATTTCCCAAAGGATGGAAAGAGCTTGGGGGGCCTGTAGGTCATTTGACAACGCTTCATAAAAATCTTTTTTAAATTGTTCGTGGTTGTTTAATTTTTCTTCAGATAATGGATCTGTTTGTCTTTTCTTTTTTAAATCAACAACATATTCTTTTAATTTTGTATATGCATTTTGTGCAGCATCAGCAGCTTCCCAGGTGAAATTCATCTGTTGTCTGTAATGGGTTTGAAGATATAGATAACGCAGAGTAAGAGGTTCGATTTTTTTTTCTTTTAGATCATCAATGGTATAGAAGTTTTTTAATGATTTACTCATTTTTTTACCATCAACCATAAGAAACTCATTGTGAAACCAAAATCTAACAAAACTTTCTCCAGTTGCTGCTTTTGATTGTGCGATTTCATTTTCGTGATGGACCGGTATATGATCTGTTCCTCCACTATGGATATCTATTAAATCACCGAGATATTTCATGCTCATTGCCGAGCATTCAATATGCCACCCAGGAAAACCATCACCCCATGGAGAGTCCCAGTGCATTTGGTGATCTTTAAACCTACCGACTTTTTTAAACCAAAGAGCAAAATCTTGAGGGCTCTTTTTTTTCTTGTCTGTATATACGCCTTCTCGAGCTTGTTGGATTTTGTCTTCAAGTTTCTGACCTGAAAATTTTCCATAACCTTCAAATTTAGAAGTGTCAAAGTACAAAGCTTCAGTTGTTTGATAAGAGTATCCATTTTCTTCTATTTTCCCGATAAGATCAACCATGTCTTGTATATGTTCGGTTGCTTTTACATATTTTAAAGGTGGGAGTATGTTTAATTGTTTTATGCTTTTATAGAAAAAGTCTGTATAAAAACTTGAGATATCCCACACTGTTTTACCAGTTTCTCGAGCTCTTTTTTCAAGTTTATCTTCCCCACTATCATTATCGCCTGTAAGATGACCCACATCTGTAATGTTCATAATATGTTTTATTTCAAAACTTTCATGAAGTAGTGCTCTTTTTAAGATGTCGGTATTTGTGAAAGAACGAAGATGTCCGATGTGAGTGTAGTTATAAACAGTAGGACCACATGAATAAAATGTGACTAATGGTGGATTTAAAGGTTTGAATTCTTCAATCTTTTTGGAAGCTGTATTATAAAGTCGCATAAGACATATTTTAACACGTGTGATAAAATAATATCTTAGTCTAAAAATCTTATGATTTTCCTAAAAGAACTTAAATTTGCTTCAAAAAAACATACTTATATAAAAGACATAACGAGCCAGATAAATAGCGTGATAAAAAAAGCTAAAGTGAAAAACGGCTTTGTTATCGTAAACAGCATGCATACAACTATGGGGGTGATAGTTAATGAGATTGCGGAGCCCAATTTGCTTAAGGATATAATTGAGCATACGTTAGCGCATATTGCAGAAGACAAAAGATCAACAAGAGTTAATAAAAGATATAAGCATAAAGTTATGGATTATAAGCATAGATGCCAAGATAATCCTTATTGCAAAGAAGTTGATGAAGATTATAATGCGGCAGCTCATATAAGAGCTCTTATGTTTTCAAACGCTAGCGTCACGGTTCCGATTAAAAATGGAAAACTTGTACTTGGTAAATATCAGCAAGTTGCTATATTTGAGCATGATGGGCGTGATGGTACAGGAAAAAACCCTGTTCGTAATCGAATCATTCAAATTTGGCTCCACCCTTCAGATTCAATTAAAATTCTAAAATAAAAACCTAATTATTTTTTATAAAGTGACATAACTGACCCACGATCGTGTATTAAATATGTCATTTTAGCTTTGGTATAATTTAAAATAGCTTACGGGGTGTAGCTCAGTTGGCTTAGAGTGCTGCGTTCGGGACGCAGAGGTCGTGGGTTCGAGTCCCACCACTCCGACACTAGCTTTTGCCGACGGCTGGCTTGGTTTCGGTGTGTTGCATTTGAGCCTTTTTTTTAGGTGAAAAAATACTTCTTCGTACCTTTCCTTGTGGAAGACCGCCACTATCTTGTTCTTTTTGTTTCCTTTCTTCTTCTTTTTTTTGTTGTTCTTCCTGAAGTTCCATTCTCTTTTTTTCTTGTTCTTCTTTTCTCTTCTTTTCTAATTCAGTTTCTTCACCTTCCTTTACCATTATAAAAAGTCTTTGTCGAAGAGCACTCTCTTTTTGTTTATCATCTCCTTCATATTTTTTCTTAAGACCATCAACGTTGACTGGAGTATGTCCTCCTGGTTTTTTTTCTACTTCTGCTTTTTTGATTTCACTTTCAATAGTCTTTGCTGGTTTTAAGATACTATCAAAAATATTAAGTGGAGAAAATGTTTGAGCAGTTTGTTTTGCAGCATGTTTTGCTGTAGAACCACCAAGTTCTGCAATTTTTTCAAATGTATCTTCTAAAATTCTACCTTTTGCCATATTTATTTTAAAAATCCAAGTATTTGTTTTGATTCTTTTGACATTTTGTCCATAGCCCACAGAGGGTCAAATGTTAAAACAAGCTCAAGACTTTTTAACTTCAAGCTTTTAAGTGTTTTTTTTATTTCATGTTCTATGATGGGAAAGAGCGGGCATCCTATTGTTGTAAGCGTCATAATAATTTTAACATCCTTTTTCTTGTTAATTTTGATATCATATATAAGACCAAGATCTACGATAGAGATATTTAGCTCCGGATCAAGTACTTTTTTGAGCCTGATTAATATTTCTTCTTTTAAGTTCACGATAAGTTAATTATAATAGTATTAACACCAAAGAACAATTTATGGAAGATTTTAGACTTCGCTTTGTCCCACTCGGTGGAGTTGTGGGCGTAACGAAAAATATGTACCTTTATGAGCTTTATAAAGGGAGAAAATTGGAAGATATTCTAATTGTTGATTGCGGTATTGGCTTTCCAGATTCAGAGTTAGAAAATATCAATTATATAATTCCTGATATATCGTATTTATTAGAAAAAGACCCTACTTCGCCCAACGGGCTTCGTAGGGCAAGCAAGATTAGAGCAATAATATTAAGCCATGGGCACGAAGATCATACTATGGCTATGCCCTACCACTATCGTGATTTAAGAGAGCCTCAAGTATATACAGGAAAACTTACAACAGCTTTTGTAAAAAACGATTTCAAAGAATTTGGACTTAATATAAAAATAAACGAAATAGATTTATATAAAACCTATACTTTTGGAAATTTTAAGGTAAATTTCATACGAATGACGCATTCAATTCCTGACACACTTCATATATTTATAAACACACCAGTTGGAAATATCTATCATGGGACAGATTTTAAACTTGACCTGACTCCCCCATATGGTAATCCACCTGATTTTCATACAATAAGCACGCTATCTTCTAAAGGTGTACTATGTCTTATGTCAGATTGTCTTGGAGCAGAAACTCCAGGACTAACCCTTTCAGAGAGCGCGGTTGGAGAATCGTTTGATACAGAAATCAAAAATACCACAGGAAAATTTATAATGACGACATTTTCTTCAAATATATCAAGAATAAGACAATGTATTGAGATGTCGATAAAATATCAAAGAAAAACAGTCTTTTTGGGTCGTTCGATGAGAGAAAATACAGAAATAGCAAAACAGATAGGATATCTTCCTTTTAAAACCAATATGTTTACAGATGAGCGAAGTGTTCGAAAAGCACCTCCAAAAAAAATCACTCTTATTGTTGCAGGTTCTCAAGGTCAAACAAATTCAGCTTTAAATAAACTTGCAACAGATCAAAATAGGAATATAAAAATTGGAAAAGGAGATAAAGTGGTTTTTTCATCAGATCCAATTCCAGGAAACGAAGCAGAAGTTTATAAACTTATTGAAAAATTAATGATTAAAGGTGCAGATGTCGTATATCCAGATGTTAAAGACAGACTTCACGCGTCAGGTCATGGAAATCAGGAAGATTTAAAATTTCTTATGTGTTTAGTTTCTGCAAAAAATCTTATACCAATTGGTGGTACCATAAGACATCAAAGGCAATATTTAAAGCTTGCAAAACAATTAAGCTATCCAGAACAAGATGTATTTTTACTAAATGAAGGAGATTCTGTTTGGATAGATAAAGACAAAATGAGAACGAGTGAAAAGATTAAAACAAAGAACATATACGTTAGTAATCAAGGGCTTGTTTCTGATAAAATAGCACTTACATAATGTCTACATTACCCTCGAATTTAAAACAAATAGCATATTTTTTACAAAGACTTCCTGGTATTGGGGAAAAAACCGCTAATAGACTTGCTTTTTATATGTTAAGACTACCCCAATCTAATCTTAAGGAATTTTCAGAGCACATCAGAAACTTAAAAGAAAAAACAAAATTTTGTACAAAATGTAACAATCTTACGGAAGAAGCGATTTGTAATATATGTGAGGATAAAAACAGAGATAACCAAAAAATCATGATACTTGAAAACGTATTAGATCTGGTTTCTTTTGAAACAGGTAAAATTTACGATGGCCTTTATCATCTTCTTCATGGAAGAATTGATCCTTTAAATAATATAGGTCCAGGAGATATTTATATTGACAATCTATCTAAAAGAATTATTGGTGAAAAAATAAAAGAAATTATACTTGCTACAAATCTTGATACTGAAGGTGAAGCAACAGCAATGTATATAAAAAATAAACTTGAAGAATTAAAAAGTAGTAAAAAATTGAAATTTAAAATTACGAGACTTGCTTTTGGGCTGCCAATGGGAGCAAACCTTGAGTATGCAGACTATATGACCTTACAAAAATCAATAGAAGGAAGAAATAATTATTAAGAGTTATTTTTTAACGAAGAAGCAATTATTTCAGCTACTGATACGACTTCAATTTTATCTGAAAGCTGTTTTTGATTAAGTGTTATCGTGTCTGTTGTAAATATTTTATCTATTTTTGAATCGTTAAGTTTTTGTACAGTATCTGGTGCAAAATCTGCGTGTGTAAAAACAGCTATTACTTTTTTTGCTCCATTTTGTAATACAAGATCTGCAGCATTTATAAGCGTATTTCCTGATGTAGCTATGTCATCAACCAAGACGGCAATTTTATTTTTTACATCTCCAAATACTTCAATAGCTTTACTTTGGTGGATTTTATCTAAATCTCTCTTTTTTTCAACTACCACTATATCTACTTGTTTATTCTCAAAAAGTGCTTGTGCAAACAATCTTGCTCTTTCAACTCCTGACTGATCTGGACTCACAATCGCTACATTTTCCGCTTCTTCTTTTAGATATTCTGATACTTTTTTAGACAATATTGGAAGAGCTGATAGGTGTACGACTGGAATTGAAAATATTCCAAGTGTAGCCTCATCATGGATATCAAACAAGATCACCTCATTGTACCCTATTGTTTCCAAGAATTTAACTATTACGTTCGCTGAGACATCTTCTCCTGATCGGTGTTGAATATTTTGTCTAGCATATCCAAAATAAGGAATAATTGCTGTAATTTTTTTAGCTTCGCTTCTCCTTAGAGCGTCTCCTGTAAAAAAAAGCTCCATATAACTTATATCGGTAGGATTTGATCCTGATTGTATGACAAAAACGTGCTCATCTGTTATGTTTTCTAGTATTCTAATTCTAGTTTCAGAATTTGCGAATCTGACAATTTCAGTTTTTATCGGTTTGGTTTTTAGAAGATTCGCTACAGCGTTGGCGAGCTGTATGTTTCTTGTTCCTGCAATGATTTTGATCATTCTTGATCTTTTGACATTTCCATCAATTTATATGCGGCTTGTTGTTGTGTTTTTTTTACCGCATCATTAATGGCTTCCACTATTCTGTTTTCAGAAATACCGTCAACCTGTATTTCTTTTACTTTCTGATCGCCTCTCATAACCACTGTGATTCCGTTTAATTCTACAGTGAGTTCTTGATTTTGAAGTTCTTTTTGCATTTTTTGCAATTTTGCGACATCTCCAAGTCCTTTAAAAGGATTAAACATAATTTTATTTAACTTATAACTTTATTATTATATTTTAACTTAATTTTTCTTTTTATTGTTGCAAAAATCAACTATAGCCATTTCAACTGGTATAGATTCAATAGGAGAAATTTTAAGTTCACCATATGCTTGAGTGAATAATTTTATAAGTATTGAGATTTCTTTTAAATTAAAATTTAGCTTTATTCCATCGGCGTTTGATATTACAGAATTTTTTATAAGAAGTTGCGCGTGAAGATCATCTAAAATTTGTTCTATAAGGCTTTTAAAATTTCCTCCAGCAGATTTGAATTCTTCAATCCATAAAAGAGTTTTTTTAATATTTTTATTTTGTAAATTTTCAAGAAGGCTTTCGCTTCCAATGATTCCTAAAAATTCTTTTGCGTCTTCAAATTGTGCCTTATTTTGTATCACCAACTCTTCTAAAATTTTAGTTGCATCTCGAAAGGAATTATCTGCGTGTTTAGCGATAAGTGTTAATAATTTTGAGTCAAGATTTAATTTTTCTTTTCCAGCTATTCTTTTTAACATTCTTATAATATCTTCTTTTTGAGCTTGATGAAAATTAATTACAGAACATCTTGATCTTATTGTTTTTGGAACTTTTTCAATATTTGTTGTAGCTAAGATAAATATTACTGATTTTGGTGGTTCCTCCAAAGTTTTTAAAAGTGCGTTGAAAGCTTCAGTGGTTATCATATGCGCTTCATCAATTATAAAAATCCTATATCTGTTTCCCATTGGAGCAAAAGCTGATTCATGAATAATTTTTCTAATTTCATCAATTCCTCTATTTGAAGCTGCATCCATTTCAACAATATCCACAGAAGTTGAAGAGTCTATACTTTTACAATTTTTACAATTATTACACGGTTCTATATCGTTTCCTTTTTTTGCGTATTTGTTTGTAAGGCAATTGACACTTTTAGCAAAAAGTCTTGCTGTTGAAGTCTTTCCCGTTCCTTTATCTCCAACAAAAAGAAGAGCATGGGGAATATCAGATGATTGTAAAATTTTAGTTATAGTATCTTTAGCTTTTAGGTTGTCGAGCTCTGATAAGTTTTTTGGTCTATATGTCAGATAATACATTTTTAGTTTGATAAGTTTTTTAAACCATGGTCGATTAGTCTCAATATCATATCATTTACTTTTTTATTTCGCTCTGCTGCAAGAAGCACAGCGTAAGGATAACAAATAATTATTTCACCAAGTATTTTTTTATCATCTTGTTGTTCATCATATTTAAAAGTTAAAACAGGTAGGGCTTCAGATTCTTTTTTATACTTTTCTACTATCGCTTTCATTTTAATCTTTCCTATAAAGGCAATATTAATTTCATTATTTTCACTTATCCCTCGTTGACCCATTAATTCTTCTGACTTTGTTTTGATGTATTTCCTATTTATTCTATACCTTGAAGAAGAGGTGACATTAATCATTTTTAATAATGTTTTTTATATTTTCTTTGGCCTCTTTCCTTTTCCCTTTCTTTTCTTACAATTGAAGGTTTTTTATAAAAGAGTCTATTTCTGACTTCATTCACAATGTCTTCGTCAATAAATATTTTAGAAAACTTTCTAAACATACTATCTTTTGATTCTCCTCTTTTTTTATTTACTATTACCATATTTTAGCCTCCTTTCTTAAATTAGCTATAAAACTTTTAAAAGAAGTAGCTATATTTTATTAAATATTTCGCACTATAGCAATTACTTTATTAAGAGAGAGCCTTGAAGCTTTAGTTTTTGGTTTTTTTACCGAACCATTAAGGAGCATATTTTTTGATATGTGTAAGAACCAATCAGCTTCTTTATCTTCTTGTGTTAATTTTTCATAAAGGGGTGTCAAATCCAACTTATCAGATGGTATTGTTTTTATTCTAATGAAGCCAAGCTTTGGGTCTTTTCTTATTACCATTTCAAATCCTTTTTTTTGAGCGAGTTTGATTGTTTCTTCATTTTGAGATTCTATAGCTAGAGTTTCCCCCCACTTTGACTTAAAAGTATAAGCTTCTTTGAGCTCATGTTCTGCTCGAACTTTATTTTTAAATAACATTAAAATAGCATCAAGTATTTTAAACATAAGCTCGCATCTTTCCTCATCTTCTTCAACAATTGGACGCAGACCCGTAACAATTTGATGAATACCGAAATCATAGATATCTGCATCAGGTTCTGGAAAGTAAACCTCTTGAAAATTATCTGTAGTTGTAATAAAATCTGCCATTCTAGATAGAGCCTCAATATCTCCTTTTCTAATCAAGTCATTCTTATTGAGGTAGTTAAATACTTTTTTTGTAGCAGACATTTTCATATCTTTTTGTTGATGATGGTCAAATTTGCCCAAACCTGTATCAACGTGAATTACATCTGGATTTTCATCGGGAGCCTTTCCGTCTAAAGTTTCGCCTGCATTTACAAATTTCAAGACCGCATCTTCCCATCCTTGTATATAACGTTTGATTAACCACGCTGAAGAAATAGCGTCTAAATCTACAGAAATATGAGTAACAATAGTTTTCATAAATCAATTATAACAAAACCACCCAATTAAACTTTTAAATGGAATAACTTGTTAATTAATCAGTTAACCGGTTTTAAATTTTATATTCTTTATGAAGACAATTTATTTATTATTCCTTCGATAGTTAGAAGTTCGGTTTTGTCTTCGGTGCGTTTTTTGAGTTCAATTTTATCGCCAGATTTTTGAGATACAACAAGTCTATTTGGAATGCCTATTAGATCGCAATCTGCAAGTTTTTCACCAGGAGACGCGCCTCTGTCGTCATATAAAACATCTATTTCTGAATTGATAAGCTCTTCATAAACTTTTTCTCCTTTTTCTTTGTCAAAACCAACTAAATGAGCGGTAAATGGACTTACAATCTCTGGCCATATAATTCCCTTATCGTCATAATTTTCTTCAACAAGGGTTCCTAAAAGCCTTGTCATTCCTATTCCGTATGATCCAAGATAAACCAATTGTTTTTGACCTTTATTATCAACCACAGATACGTTCATTTTTTCACTGTATGATGTTCCAAATCTAAAAATATTGCCAACCTCTATTCCGTTTGATACCTTTATTAGTCCATCACATTTTGGACACTTATCCTCTTCTTTTACTTTTGCTATTTCTTTGTTTTGAGCAAAATCACATTTTTCACAGTGAAAAACAATGTCTTCTCCCCTTTCATTTAACACTTGAAATTCGTGTGTTATCTGATCGGTGAATACCCCACCTCCTGATTCAACAAGTTTTGTTTTTAATCCAAGTTTTTCAAAAATCTTTTTATATGCTTCAGAAACTTGCAAGTAAAAAGCATCTAATTCTTTTTCAGAGAGGTGAGCACTATATAAATCTTTCATAATAAATTCACGACATCGTAAAATTCCAGATTTAGCCCTTGGTTCATTTCTAAATTTAGTAGAAAAATGATAGATTTTTACAGGAAAATCTTTATAACTTTGGATATGCTTTCTGATTAGATCTAAAACAATCTCTTCATGAGTAAAAGAAAGAGCATATTCTTTGTCATTTTTCTCAAACTGGTACATTATATCTTTTGCCTTATCCCAACGGCCCGTTTCATTCCAGATATTTTTTGGGTGAAGAAGCGGCATCAAAACTTCTTCTCCATCAATTTTATTTATTTCTTCTCTGACAATTTTTTCGAGTTTTAACTCAACCAAACGCCCCAATGGTAAAAGAGTGTATGAACCAGACATAAGTTTGTCTATATATCCTGCTTGAATTAAAAGTTTGGCGTTTAAAGAAATTTCATCTTTTGGAATATTTTTTGTGGTTTTACCAAAAAGCTGTGAATATCGCATAATCAATATTATACAGAAAAACCTTAATTGTTGACGGGTCCTGTCAAAGTTTCATTCCCACCAGTGCTCGTGATTGACGAAATCACACAATCAACTGCGCGCTGGTGGGAGCCCTTTCACTTTGTCACCCGTCAACAAGATAGATAGTTAAGCGAAGATATAAATTTTTATGAGCGGGGATCCTCGAAGAGGTAGGGCTCCTTTGCGAATTAAAAATTTGGTATCGAGCTTAATAGTTTAAGCCTTGTTGAGTTTGTCGAGGACTTTGCCGAAGGTTTCCATCGGGCCAGAAGAATATGTATCAATTACAATATCAAAGTTTTTTTCATCCCAAAAGTCGTGGTCGCCATATAGTTTTTTCCATTTTTTTATATTTTCATCTTCTCTTTGTCTAATGTGTTTTTTTGCATCATCAACACTTAAATGGTCTCTATTTACTACTCTATCTATTCTTACACCCTCGTTTGAGCTAAAAAGATATACTTTTAAAACATCTGACATATCTTTTGCAATAAAACCAGCTAACCATGCTTCATAGATTACATCGCTTTCTGTTTCTAAACATTTCTTAGTCATTGCTTCGATTCCTCTTTCATGTTCATCTGGTCGTGCAATTGCACCTTGTTTATTTTCATTGATATTATGTTCCCTATCATATTGTCTTTGTATATCTCCGGCGTTTATATATTTCCACCCCAATGATTTAATAAGATTTTTTGCAAGTGTAGTAGTTCCAGTTGCATACTTTCCTGAAATTGCAATATTTTTAAACTTTAACTTTTTATCAGACGCATCCATATTTATTTGAATAATTTAATAATATCATTGACTGTAATTATAGATATAAGTGCTAATAATATCAGCATTCCAATTGCATTGGTTGTTTTTTCAAAATTTTTATTAACTCTTTTATTAGTTATCCATTCGTAAATTACAAAAGTAAGCCTTCCTCCATCAAGTGCAGGAAATGGAATAATGTTTAACACCGCTAAATTAAGAGACAAAATAGCTGCAAATTCAATTAAAGCATTGTGTCCATATTTTAAAGCTTGACCTGTAAATTGTGCAATTCCTACAGGGCCAGCTACCTCAAATGATGGTTTGTGAAAAGTTAGAAGAGTTTTGAAAAGTTCTACAAAACCAACAAATATTATTGACAAATAACTGAATGTAAGATTTATTCCTACAAGTGGCGCTTGGAATATAGAATACTTTTTTAATTCAGTTCCGCTAATTGCAATTCCCAAAGGTCCTTGATCTTTTGGTGGATTTTTTCTGGCTGCAACAACAACATTTCTTATATTATTTTGATTACTTATTACAGTTAGTACAATATCTTTTCCTGAATATTTATTCGTAGCGCTTATTAAGTCGTTTGGAGTTTTTATTTCTATATCTTTTCCAGCTATATTTATTTTTTGAATTATTTCACCTTCTTTAAGACCTGCTTTTTGAGCTGGGGTATTTTTTTGTACCTGTTCAATTGTTATGTGATTTGTTGGAACTTGTATGCCCTGTGTTGCAAGATAAGATAATAAAATCCAAGCTAATAAAATATTGCCTATAACTCCAGCTACTATTATCAGAGCCTTTTGCCAAGGTTTTTTATTAATAAACGCTCTACTTTTTAGCTTTTCATATTGTTTTTTATTAGTTTTATCAAGCTCATGATATTCTTCACCAAAAACTTTGATAAAACCACCAATAGGAAGAAGATTTATACTATAAATTGTTTCTCCTTTTTTTATAGAGAACAATCTTGGTGGAAAACCGAATCCGAATTCTTCAACTTTTACTCCGCTTCTTTTTGCAGCAAAAAAATGTCCAAACTCATGAATAAGAATTAAAACCGACAATATTATTATAAAAAATAGAACTCCCATATATTATTTAAACTTCTAAAATATCTTTTTCTTTCATCTCTTTTAGTTCTTGTATTTTATTCATAGCATTTTGAGACATCGTATCGATCTCTTTTTCTATCCGAAATTTTTGATCTTCTGTAATTGTTTTATTTTCCATTCCATTCCTAACTTTTTTTCGTGCTTCATCGCGATGATATCTTATAACTTCTCTTTTCTCTTCAACCCTTTCTCCGATTAGTTTTATCATTTTTTCTCTTTGTTCTTGTGACAATGAAGGAATTTTTACTATTATTCTATTTGCTTGTGTTTGTGGTGAAAATCCAAGTGAAGATTTAAGTATAGTTTTTTCTATATCTTGAAGTGTTGATGCATCAAAAGGTACAATAATAATCGCAGCAGGACCTTCTGTTGTAATAGTTGCTAATTCCAATAACTTAAGGTTTGATTGCCCACCATATGCCTCTACTAATAAATTTTCAATTAATGCAGGCGTTGCCCTTCCCGTTCTTATAGATTTAAATTCTTCTTGTAACGAGTCGACAGCTTTCTGAATTAAGCTAGAAAAATCAGAAATTATTTCATCCATTTTTATTATTCACCTAAATTCCAAACTGCGAGTCTTGATATTTTTATTTTCTCTCCAAATTTTAATACACTTTCGTTAATTAGGTCAGAAATTTTTTTCTTTGAATCTTTTACATATTCTTGTTTTAACAGATCTTTTATAGTTTTTGGTTTTGAAGAGGCAATCTGTAAAGCGATTTCATGTCCGAGTTCTTTAAAATCATTATTTTCTGCAACAAAATCTGTCTCACAAAGCAATTCAATAAAAGATGCAACTTGACCATTATGATGAACATATGA
Organism: bacterium; assembly: GCA_043821785.1. Taxonomy (GTDB): domain Bacteria; phylum Patescibacteriota; class Microgenomatia; order UBA1406; family GWC2-37-13; genus JBBEDP01. The sequence goes on from JBDRCK010000002.1 coordinate 27,698, forward strand.
AAAAACCCCTCCACTTTTTGTAGTTTTTTTTAATTTTTCTTCGATCTTTTGACCTGCTATTTTTTCTAATACTTTATTAGCTTTATCCATATCGTTATCCGCTTCTTCAAGAGCTTTTTTACATAAAGTAAAAGATATTCCAGTTTTTTCACGAAGCTGTTTTAGTTTTTCAAAATCTACCATTGTATTATTTCCCTTTTTTAAACTTTATTTGCCCGACAATATCTTTTAATAAATACTCAACAGATACTGGAGAGTCATCATTTGCAATAATTGGATAATCTACCTCTTCGGGATTTGAGTTTGTATCTATTATTGCCACAATTTTAGTATTAGTTTTTTTTGCTTCTGAAACCGCATTACTTTCCGTTTTGGAATCAAGAATAAAGAGTACTTTTGGTACTTCTTCAAGATCTATTATTCCCCCATAAAATCTATCGAGTTTAGAAATTTCTTTATCAAGCTTTGTTCTTTCATGTTTAACAAGCTTATTCCATGCACCTGACTCTTTTTCTTCTTTAAGCTCTTTCAAACGTTTTACATTTTTTATTATGGTATTAAAATTGGTAAGAAGGCCTGGCATCCATTTAGTTGTGACATATGGAAGATTGATTTCCTTTGATATTTTAGATGCAATATCAGAAGCTATCCTTTTTGTAGCTACTATAAGTATTTCAGTATTCTTTTTAACGTAGTCTTTTAAAAAGTCTTTTGCGTTGTTTATTTGATCGGCTGTTTGAGCAAGATCAATTATAGAGACGCCTTTTTCAAATCGATATATAAATTTTTTTGCTTTTGGATGTACTCTGTTTTTTTTATGCCCTAGATGTGCACCTGCATCAAATAAATTTTTTATTTTTTTTAAATCTTTACTATCGTTCATAGGATATTTTAACATATAGGAAGCTACTTGTGCAGATTAATCTAACTTGAGCTCTTTTAAATATTTTTTAAATTCTCTACCTATCTCTTTATGTTGAAGAGCTATGTCGACAGTTGTTTTCATATATTCAAGTTTATTGCCTGTGTCGTAATATTTGCCATTTTCTATAAGAACGGCATAAACAGGAACACCTTCCTCTTTAAGTTTATTTATTGCATCGACAAGCCATATCTCTCCACCTTTTCCAGGGGATATTGTTTTAAGAGCATCAAAAATTTCAGGAGGAAGGATATATGCGCCATGTGTTGCTATATTTGAAGGTGCATTTTCAGGCGATGGTTTTTCAACAATAGCTTTAATCTTATAAATATTTTTTTCAACAGGTTCGATATCTGCTATACCGTATCTGCTCAAATCTTCCCTAGACTCTATTTTGACACCTGATATTACAATTCCGCCATATTTTTCATAAACAGGTACCATTTGTTTTAAACGTGGCGGCTTTGCATAGATAAATTCATCACCCCAAAGCACAGCAAAAGGCTCACCATCTATTACTGGTTCAGCTGAAAGAATTGGCGTTCCGTTTCCATAAGGCCCCTTTTGTCTTATGTATATAAAATTTGCCATTTTAGAAATCTTCTTTATTTCACTTAATAAATGTTCTTTATTTCCTTCAATTAAGTTGTTTACCAAATCAGCATCTGGTTCATCAAAATGGTCTTCAATAGCTCTTTTATTTGATCCTGTAACTATAACAATATTTTCAATTCCAGAAGAAACAGCTTCTTCAACTACGTATTGTATGACGGGTTTGTCAACTAAAGGAAGCATTTCTTTAGGCATTGCTTTAGTCTGGGGAAGAAATCTTGTGCCAAAGCCAGCTGCAGGAATTACGACTTTAGATACTTTCATTATTTATTCTATAAATTTAACTGTAATTTTACTGTCTAATTTGATTCCATCAGCAACGGCTGTAATTTCAGTTGTTCCAGGTGTTGTTGAAGTGAGTTGGAAACTAGTTTTTCCATTGGTGTCGGATAAAGTTGTGACATTTTTTACATCTCCAAGTGAAGATCGAAGCTCTACTTTTTTATCCGCAATTAATTTGTTATTATTATTTCTTATAAATACATTAATTTGTGAGATATCTTTTCCGTCTGATTTAACGGTTAAAGGCCATGCAAAGATAAGTGATTTCTGAGGAGATGGGACTGTATCTTCTTTTGCTCGTGTAAGTTTACTTAAAGGCTCGTTAAAAAATAATATAGTAATAAAAAAAACAAACGAGGCTATAAATAACAATACAAGTCCCAACAGCTTTTTATCCATATTTATACGCTTCAATTATAACAGAATAAAAATTTAAATAATAAATTTCAAGCTCCAAATAAATCCTAAATCTAAAACGTTTTAAATTTAAAATTTATTTGTTATTTGTAATTTAAAATTTGTGGCTTATATACTAATCGTTGTTCCCGGTTTAATACTTCCTTCTATAATCTTTTTGTCGATTTGACCTCCGACATCGTTTAGTATTGTCCTTTGCATATTTCTTGCGCCAAACTGTTTGTTATATCCTTTTGTAACAATATAATCTAAAGTTTTTTGAGAAACTACTATCATAACATTATTTGAAGATTTATAAGTTATAACGAGTTCATTTATCATATTTTGTGCAATTTTATATATTGCTTCTCTGCTTAGTGGTTCAAAATATATTATGCCGTCAAATCTATTTAAAAATTCAGGTGAAAAATAATCTTTGCTTATTAAATAATCTATAAGGTTTTGTTGTGATAGTGTTTGAGTTGACGATAAATTTTCAAAAATGAAATCTGATGCGGCATTTGACGTAGCTATTATAATTAGGTTTTTACAATCAACCTTTTCTCCTTGTGCATCTGCAAAGTATCCTTCATCTAGTATAGTAAGAAAAATATTAAGAAGTTCTTTATTAGCTTTTTCGATTTCATCAAGAAGCAATATACCATATGGAGTTTTTCTGACTAATTTTGTTAGAAGTCCTGGATTTTGATTGTCGGAATTTCCAATAAGATCTTTGATATTTTCTTTAGATTGATATTGAGACATATCAAATCTAAGAAGTTTTTTTTGATTTTCAAAAAAAGTTGAAAGCAATACTTTGGCTGTTTCGGTTTTTCCAACTCCTGTGGGACCTAAAAATATAAAAGATGCTAAAGGTTTTTTTCTCTTTCCAAGTAGTAAAAATGATCTGCGTATTGAATTGGCAAGAGAACTAATAGCTTGATTTTGAGCGATTATCTTTGTAGATAGTTTTTTTTCAATATCTAATAATTTTTGTTTTAATACACTATCAAGTTTAGTTGGAGCTTGTGTAATTTCAGAAATTTCTTCATCAATAATATCAGGATTTAAGATGGTGGCTTTATTTTGGAAAGCTCTTGAAGCACATCTGTCAAGAAGTGAAATTGCTTTTTCTGGAAAAGGAATGTTTGTAATATAAAATTCGCTTTTTGTAATTATTTTTGCAATAGTTTCAATAGGAATTGTAAGTTTGTATCTTTTTTCAAAAACAAGAACAACATCCATTAAAATTTTTAAAGCATCTTCTTTTGACACTTCATTGACATTCAGTCTTGGAAATAATTGATTTAACTTTTCGTTGTGATATACGTATTTTTCAAAGTAATAAGGAGTAGTGCTTGTAATAAATTGGAGATTTGGACTTTCAGCAAATTTTTGAATAGGAAGCATTAGGTTAACACCTTCTTTTGACGAGACTATATATTTTTCAAAATCAAAAAGTACTAATATCACATTTCCTGCAACAGATGCTTCTTTAAACAGAGTCTCAACAAGAGCTTCTCGCTGTTTTTGGTCTGTTGTTTCTGTAAGGACCAATTCAAGATTGAGCTTTAATACTCTTTTGTAATTTAATAATGCATTTGATTGTCCTTGATATATTCTATTTGAAAAAGCATCAATAATAGTATGTTTACCAACGCCCTCGTCAGCTACGATTAATACATTGGCCCTGCTTGTTTTAGACAATATCTGTTCAATTTCTTCGATTTCTCTTATTCTTCCTACAATATGTCTTTCTACAGCTTGATATTGAGGGGATATAAGGTCATCGCAATATTTATCTAAACTTGGGGTGTATCCAACAGCCCAATCTCGGGCAAGCGGACTTGTAGATTTTAAATTTTTCAACTCCCACCAAGCGCTTTTTTTAATATGTTTATCATATATGTAATCAAACCAAGTGCCTGAATTTTTATATGCCTCTTTTGTTAGAGAATGAGACGTTACAAATTGTTTTTTTAATTTTGCTTTTTTAACATCTTCGGGTTCTTTTAAATCGAACATTATTATCATGAAAGGTAAAAGAATAAAAAATATAAGAATTATTAAAGGAACGAGTAGTATATAAACGATTTCTGTTATTAGAAAAGCTATAAGAAGAGATGACCTTAATATAAAGCCTAATGTTCTTGAAATGGCATTAAATGAGAATCTGTTTAACCATTCTGTAAATGAAAAACCAACAGTTTCTTTTTGTGCGCTTAATCTTTTCCATGGGGAAAAAAGAGTTTTTAGTAGTGGAAGGGCAGAAAAAAAATGAGGAAGAAAAAGAAATATATTAAAAATAGCTTTAAAGAAGTTTGATATTTTTTTACCCATAAAAATATTATACATAAAACAGAAGAATGTAAAACACGTAACGTGGAACAAATAAATTAAATTGTTTTTATTTTTTTGTTAGTTTAACAGTCCCACTTCGCCAAATACCATACGGTATCTGGCTTCGAGGGATACAAGAAAGAATAAAACTCGTTAACGCGTTAACCCATTAACTCGTTAACTCTTTCTAGTGTGGACCTGAGAGGACTCGAACCCCTAACATCTACGATGTAAACGTAGCGCTCTAGCCAATTGAGCTACAGGTCCAGGAAAAAACTCTAAATTTAAAATATCAAGCCCCAAATAAATTATAAGCTATAAACGTTTTAAATTTATAATTTAAAGCTTATTTGTTATTTGTAATTTAATATTTACGATTTATTTTTTTACTCATTAACTGATTCTAATGTGGGCATGCCAAGAATCGAACTTGGGACCTCTTTCTTATCAGGAAAGCGTTCTACCACTGAACCACATGCCCAACATTATGCTCTAATTCGTAAATTATATCAAATAAAGTCTTATCGTTGGTTCTTCAAGCATTACAAACATTTGAACGATTGTAATAGTCGTAGAATAGCGATGTATCAATACATCGATAGTTTGTTTAAAACTGCTTGGTTGTTGCCATTTTGGTGCGGTTATTGTTTATAATAATCTTTATAGATGCTTTACTTCTCTGAACTTGAACACAAAAAAATATATACAGAGGATAACATTTTTGTTGGAAAGCTTAAGGATATGGTCTTTGAGGCGTCTGAAACACCTAGGGTTACAGATATTGTGGCAAAATCCCCAAAAGGTGACCTTATGATCCCTTTAGAATACCTTAAAAATATAAGTAAGATCATTATTATAGACAAGAGTTTTAAGGTATCAGAGCTTGGAGAAAACGAGCTATATTTGACCAAAAATCTCCTTGATAACCAAATAATAGATATTACTGGTGATAAATTGGTTAGAGTAAATGATGTAGCTATTCAAGATAAACCTGGATATTTTATCGCAGGCGTTGATATAGGACTTCTTGGCATTTTAAGATGGTTTGGTTTAGACGATTATCTAATTAGATTATCTAAAAAATTCAATATAATACTATCTTCACAGTTTTTATCTTGGGCAGATATTCATCCACTGGAGTTAACGCGAGGACATGTAAAGATTAAAAAAGAATTAACTAAACTACAAAAAATAAGACCTGAAGACTTAGCAGATTATTTAGAAAGGACTAATGTATCCAATATATCAAGAATATTAAATGTAATTGATGAACGTACAGCAACAGATGTTATTAAAAATTTAAATATTAATTATCAATCAGATCTTTTTATGCACTTTGATCCTAAAAAAAGCGCGAAAATAATGTCTAAAATCGATCCTGAAGAAGCTGTTGATATTTTACTAGCCCTAACTAGAAAAAAAAGAAATGAAATACTTGTGTGCCTTAATCCTAAAGCGTTAGATGTAATTACCCATCTTTTACACCTATCTCGTACACCTGTAGGTCATCTTTTGACTACAGAATTTTTAACAGTCCCCTCTTCAGATAGGGTAAAAGATGTTATCTATAAAATTAATGAAAAAACAAGAGAATATTTCGTTATGTTTTATGTATACGTGCTTAATGAAAACGAAGAATTAGTTGGTGTATTTAATCTTCATGAGTTACTTTTGGAAAAACCAGAAACACCAGTTTTTAAATTTATGCATCAAGATATGATTGCAATCCATTTAAACACACCTGAAGTGATAGTTTTTAGAAAACTTATTAAATATAAGTTATATTCAATTCCGGTTTTAAGTAAAGAAAATAGGATTGTTGGTGTAGTGACATTTGACGATGTTGTTGAGAATGGAATAAAACATTATGAAAACTAAATTAGCAGAAAAACTAGGCATTTTATTTAGAATATGGAAAAGGCGCCTGTTTATATTCTTAATTGTAATTGGACCGGGTTTGATTACAGCTGTAGCAGATAATGATGCAGGAGGTATCGCAACCTATACTGTAGCAGGATCTTTATATGGTATGGCATCAAGGTTTTTAATCGTTCCTGAAACCATGCTTTTAGTTATTACTCAAGAAATCGGTGCGAGAATAGCTATAGTAACTAAAAAAGGACTTGGTGATCTTATTCGAGAAAGATTTGGAGTTAAGCTAGCACTTTTTATATTTCTTCTTTATTTTATTACAAATCAAGGCGTAGTGCTTCAGAATATCTCTGGTTTAAAATCATCTTTTCAAATATTTAGACTACCTTGGCAATTAATGCTTATCTTAACCAGCGCGTTTTTAATATTTGCTGTTATTAAATTTGACTATAAAAGATTACAAAGACTTTTTTTATCGATGATTTTTTTTTATTTTGCATATTTTATTGTTGCTGTAATATCAAAACCTGATTGGGGACTTGCACTGAAAGATACATTTATTTGGCCTACAAATACAAATTTAGATATAAATTATTGGTTTGCTCGTATAGCTGTTTTAGGTACTACAATAACTGCTTGGGGACAGTTTTTTATACACAGTTACGTTGCAGATAAGAAATTGTCCGTAGATCATCTTAAATATCAAAAAGTAGAAATAATTTTTGGAGCCCTTATTACCAGTTTCTTTTCGTTTATGATAGCTATAGCTGTATCAGAGACTCTTTTTAAACATGGTATAGTCGTATCAGATGGATATGCTGCAGCTTTAGCCCTTAAACCATTAGCTGGTGATCTCGCACAAGGTCTTTTTGCAGTAGGGCTATTTGGAGCTTCAATTTTGGGTCTTACAATTGTTCCGCTAGCTACGGCATATGTCTTCTCGGAATTATTTGGATATGAAGGAAGCTTGGATATTGATTTTAAAAAAGGAAGAATATTTTATCTTTTCTTTTTGATACAGATATTAATTGGTGTAGTAGTAGCACTTCTTCCAAGTATTGGTCTTTTTAAATTAACTATTTATGTTGACTATCTAAACGGTGCAATGTTACCTGTGATATTTTACTTTTTAATACTATTCTCTGAAAATGTAGAAATAATGGGAAAGTATGTATCTACTGGTTTTATCAAATATTTTTTAAGAACATCAGCAATACTTGTAAGTATTGCGGTTATAGTATCTTTTGTTGGAAAAATATTTAGTTTTTAATAAAATCAATATATGCTTTGGAGAATAATCTTTTGGATTTGGAAAAACTTTGTTAGAATTGATAATAAATGGTTTTTTAAGGATCTGTCAGGATACAGTAAAAACATTTTTCTTGTTTTTGTAAAAGGTGACTTATTACTACTTCTTCCCCTTTTATTTGCAATTCTGTTGCTTGGATTTTTTTCAACAAGATTAATGCTTGTACTTCTTGGTTCTTATATTGCAGTAAGGTACTTCACAGAAATAATCTATTGGTTGTTGCAACAGTTTGGATCGCGTCAATACAGACCTTATGACTTCGGTTTTAAAAAGCTAAAAAATGAAGCTATTTATATAATTTACCAAACAATAGCTATCTCTTGGACAATGTTTGGACTAGCTATATTATTTTACGCACTCCTTTTTTTGAAGTAAGTTGACTTTTATAGTTCAAGCTAAAAGAACGGGTTAGGAAAAAAAATTAAAAGGAGGTGATCCATCCGCTCCTTCCAGAACGGATACCTTGTTACGACTTAACCCCCATCGCTAGAAAAATCCTCCTCCGACTTACGTCGAAGTTCAAATTATTCCAACTTTGTTGGCTTGACGGGCGGTGTGTGCAAGAGGCAAGAACGTATTCACCGCAACATAGCTGATTTGCGATTACTACCAATTCCAGGTTCATGAGGTCGAGTTTCAGACCTCAATCCCAACTGAGAATAGTTTTGTGGGATTTGCTTACCGTTGCCGGTTAGCTAAGCCCGCTATAACTATCCATTGTAACATGTGTGTAGCCCAGAGTATAAGGGCCATGCTGACTTGACGTCTGCCCCTCCTTCCTATTGAGCTAAGCTCAATCAGTTTTGTATGACACGTATAACATACAACGGGGGTTGCGCTCGTTATCCCACTTAAGGGTACTCCTCACGGAACGAGCTGACGACAGCCATGCAGCACCTGTCCAACTGTCCTTGCGGAAATCCTGACTTTCATCAGGACGTCACTTGGATGTCAAACCCTGGTGAGGTTCTTCGGTTCGTTTCGAATTAAACCACATGTTCCACTGGTTGTGTGCCTCCCCGCCAATTCCTTTGAGTTTCAGCCTTGCGACCGTACTCCCCAGGCGGCTTGCTTAACGGGTTACCTTCGCCACACGTTGCGCAAAGCGCGACATGCAGCTAGCAAGCATAGTTTAGGGCTAGGACTACGCAGGTCTCTAATCTGCTTCGCTCCCCTAGCTTTCGTATTTCAGCGTCAATTACCTTCCAGAGACTCGCCTTCGCCACTGGTGTTCCTTAGAGTATCAACGCATTTCACTACTCCTCTCTAAGTTCCAGTCTCCCTAAAGGAAATTCTAGTATTGTAGTTTTATCTCCCTTTTTCCCTTTGAGAAGGAAGCTTTAAAAGATAACTTTCAATACAGCCTACATACCCTTTACGCCCAATGACACCGGATAACGCTCGGGGTCCACGTCTTACCGACGCTTCTGGCACGCAGTTAGCGACCCCTTTCTAGTAAAGTACCGTCAGATCAAGCAAGCTTGACTTTCTTCCTTTACCACAGTGGTTTACACTCAAAAAGAGCTTCTTCCCACACGCGGCGTCGCGCGGTCAGGCTTTCGCCCATTGCCGACTATTCCTAATTGCTGCCTCCCGTAGGAGTGGGGGCCGTATCTCAGTCCCCCTCTGGCTGACCACCCTCTCGAGTCAGCTACCCGTCGTAGGCTTGGTAGGCTTTTACCCTCCCAACTACCTGATAGGACGCAGGCTCATCCCTTGGTGAGCAGTTAAGCTCTTTGCTCCGATTTAACTCGGAGATTATAAAAAATTACCCCACCTTTCGGTGAGCTATGTTTTGCCTAGGGGCAGATTCCCACGCGTTACTCAGCCGTCCGCCACTTAACCGGTAAACCGGCTACGTTCGACTTGCATATCTAAGGCACGCCGCTAGCGTTCATCCTGAGCTAGGATCAGACTCTTATAAAAAAGTTAAGGAATTTTATAAAAAAATTCCTAACCCGATCCAATAGCTTGAACTAATTTTCAAAGTGCAAATTAAAATGAAGAACTTATATTGTAATTAAATTTAAGGTTAAAGTCAATCAAAATAATCTCTAACCTCTAAAATCTAAATTCTAAACAATATCGAAATACAAAAATTCAAAATTAAAAAATGTTTTTGAATATTTTTATTTAGAACATTTGAGTTTGTTTAGAGATTAGAAATTAGAGTTTAGAACTTAAAAAATTATATTTATTGATTATTAAGGTAAGGTTATCTTAAGCCTATTTATCATTTCTTTTTTTCGACCTATTCTAATAAGCCCGTTGACTGTACTTGCATTTGGATTGTCGCTGGATTTTACTTTTATTTTTAACTCTTCGCTGAAGAATTTTTCAATACTTGGAACGTTTGAGACACCTCCTGTTAATATAATTCCTTTATCAAATACTTCATCAACTATTTCCGGAAGAGCTTGTTCTACCAGTTCTTTTATTCCATCTAAAATTTGATTAAAGTTTACAGATAGCGCTTCTTGAATATCAGTAGTTGTAATTTTTACAGATTTTGGCAAACCCGTTTCTAAGGATTTACCTCTTACAATAATTGTTTTGTTCATACCTTCAAAATTTAAAAGTTTCATTTTTAAATCTTCACATGTGGTTTCTCCTAAAATTATTCCATTTTTAAGGTACAAATAGTTATAGATCAATTTATTCATATTTTCTCCAGCATACTTTATTGTTTTTTGTACCACCACACCACCTCCACTTAAAATTGCCATTTCTATTAAGCCTCCCCCCATATCAACCACAAAAACTGGATTGTGCTCGAAGATATTAAATCCACACCCTATCGCTGTTGCGACTGGTTTTTCTATTATCGCAGTGTAGCTAACTCCAGCTTTATTTAGGACCTCTTCCAGAGCTCGCTGTTCAATTTCTGTTGCGTTGTATGGTACGGATGCAATTGCTGATATTGACGGCATCATAAGTGAATAATTTTTAATATATGGAGACAATGTTTTTTCTATCATTCTTTTTGTAAATGCTAATTGTCCATCAAAATCATTAATAGTTCCATTTATAGTGGGTTTGATTATTTTTATAAAATCAGGAACCTTTCCTATTATTTTTTTCGCTTCTTGTCCAAAAAAAAGATATTCGTTTGTTTTTGTATTTAACCCTAAGATTGTTGGCTCATTTAATACAACACCTTTATCTTTAATACCAATCCTCGTGTTTGAAGTGCCAAAATCTATATATAATTGGAAGTTGGAAAAAAAAGGTAGTTTTATTTTTTTTATATTTTCTATAATATTAAACATATCCTATTACCTTAAGAAATTAATTATACAATGATAGACAAAATAATAAGATCCCTTTTTTATATATTATTTCTCATCACTCCCCTTTTGATGTACAAAAACACTTCAGAGCTTTTTGAGTTTAATAAAATGATTTTTATATATTTAATTGCGGCACTGATTTTTATTGGTTGGATTATTAAGGTAAAAGTAGAAAAGAAGATTATATTAAGGCGAACTTTATTAGATTTACCTATTTCAATTTTTTTAGTTTCCCAAATCTTATCAACAGTATTTTCAATTGATAGATATACTTCTTTTTTTGGATTTTACGGTCGTTTTAATGGAGGTCTTTTATCAACAATAACCTATATTTTCTTATATTATGCTTTTGTAAATCTTTTTGATTTTAAAAAAGTTTTAACTTTATTAAAGACGTCATTGCTTTCGTGTTTTTTGGTTATCCTTTGGGGTCTTCCAGGCAAGTTTGGATATGATCTTTCATGCTGGATATTTCTTGGGGACTTAAATAACAATTGCTGGGTAGATCAATTTAAACCAACAGAGCGGTTATTTTCAACACTTGGTCAACCAAATTGGTTAGGCGCGTTTTTAGCTACCAATTTTTTTATTGCTTTATATTTTTTACTTAAAGATAAATCAGAAAAAATCTTTAATAAACAGTATTTAATCTATGGAGGATTTCTTATCCTATCTTTTATAGTGATTTTATTTACTAGATCAAGATCATCGCTTTTAGCATTACTTATTGGAGCGGTAATATTTGTTGGATTTTATATAGCTAGAAATGGATTAAAAGAATTGAAAAAAACTTTATTAGATAAAAAATTAATATTTTTGATTTCTTTACTGTTTCTATCATTGTTTGTTTTCAAAACAGGCATTCCAAAAGTTGACGCATTACTATCTTTTGAAAGATTGAAACAAAATACGAAAGTTGTAGAGAGGGAACAGAAAATTAACGAGAAAGAAAACATAAATATTACTGAGTCTTATAATATAAGAAAAATAGTTTGGAAAGGCGCTTGGAGGCTTGGTTTAAAGTATCCTTTTTTTGGTTCGGGAGTTGAGACGTTTGCATATTCATATTATTTTATAAGGCCAAGTGAACATAACCTTACTTCAGAATGGGATTTTATATATAACAAAGCTCATAATGAATATTTAAATTTCTTAGCAACAACAGGGTTTATTGGCGTTTTTGCATATTTGTTTTTGATAGGGAGTGTAGTTTTAATCTTTTATAGATTAATAAGAAAAAATGATAAAAATGACAATAATCTTTTTTATCTTTGTCTTTTGTGTTC
>JBDRCK010000003.1:0-3949 GCA_043821785.1 bacterium
GTGACCAACTACAAAATTGACAAACAAGATAAAGAAATTATCTTAACTTTCAAAAAATTATTTGAAATTACTCGAATTAGGCTTAGTTCTGATAATATCTATAATTGCACTTCACCTAAGGGCTATGTTGAAACAACGGTAAGAGATGGTCTGTGGAGAAAACTACCAGAATCTTTCCCCGCTACCCAAATGAATAAACGATATGATATAAATAATTTTTCCTACTATTTTTTGGCAGATGAAATATCTTCGGTTAAGTTTATTTTTGATAGTTCCGACTCTTGCGTCTTAGATGATTCTAAAATAACCGTTTATGCTTTAGAATAGACATGTAATGGATAGATTCACTAAACTTTTTCCGGAAGATTTGACTTATGAGAAAAAATCTAGAATCAAGAAGGCAAAAAAAATAGCAGTTGTTTTAAAAGATACTTTGGGTAAAACCTCAGATAAAAAATGTCTAGATTTTGGTTGCTCCTTGGGCCATATTACTGGTTATCTTGGTGGATGTTTTAAGAAGGTATTTGGTGTAGATGTTGATGCTTCAGCTATTAAGAGGGCCAAAAAGATTAATAGATTTTCAAATGTTTCTTTTTACATTTCGCAAGAGAATAAAGTTCCTTTTGCTGATAGTTTTTTTGACGCTATAGTTTTTAATCAAATTTACGAACATGTGCAAAATCCATCAAAAGTGGTGGCAGAGATAAAGAGAGTGCTTAAGCCAGGGGGAGTTTGCTACTTTGGTGCAAGAAATAAATACGGAATATTTGATGGACATTACAACTTACCTTTTTTATCTTGGCTTCCTAGAAGTTTTGCAGATTTTTATATTAAACAAACATCAAATAAGAAAAAATATGATATTAGGTTATATTCTTTATCCCAATTAAAAGAGTTAGTTAAGGGCTTTGATATTCAGGATTACACCCTTTCTATTATTAATGATCCCAAAAAATTTAATACGGAAGATGTGATTCCAACTAATTGGGGAGTAAACAGAATTATATTTTTACTCTCTAAAATTTGTTATGCTTTTATTCCAAATTATATTTGGGTGTTAAAGAAAGCTAGTATATGACCTTTATAAATTACTATTTAATCGTGATGATAGTCATTGGATACCGTATGTTGTTGAAATAACATCTGATCTAGTTGTTGAAAAAATTAAAAGTCTCGACATAATAAAATAACATGAAAAAGTTTTTTAAAATTTGCATTTTTACACATACCCTTCCCAGGTTTTCGGGTGACCCTTCAGCACCTTTTATTGATGAGTTGGCGAGAGCTTTGGTCAAGTTGGGAAACGAAGTTTTTGTTTTGACACCATATGATCAAAAGATTGATAAAACATACAAAAGACCTTACAAGGTCATCCCATTTAAATATATATTTCCAGAAAAATTTCATATTTTAGGCTATTCAAAAACACTGAAAGGGGATAAATCCATGAATTTGATTGGACTTATTCTTTCTCCACTTCTATATTTTTTTGGTTTTTTCGCCCTTTCGAAACTGGTTAAAAGAGAAAAGATAGATATTATTTCAAGCCATTGGATTATTCCTAATGGTTTTATTGCTGCGTTGGTTTCCAAAATAACGAAAATACCCTTTATAACAACAATTCCCGGATCTGATGTATATATGGCTGGTAAAAACTTTTTTTTTAAGTGGATGACGGGGTTTGCCGCTACAAATGCCAGTTTTGTGGTTTCTGATAGTCAATTTTATCTACAGCAACTTAAGGATTTAGGTATTTATACATCAAAAACAAAGATAATTCCCTATGGAGTGAATAGTAAAAAGTTTACTATTGTGAAAAAAGACAAAACTTTGTTAGCTAAACTTAATATTAAAGATGAAGAAGTTTTGTTAGCTACAGGTAGAATGGTTGCAAAAAAAGGATTCAAGTATTTGATTGAAGCACTTCCTGAAATAATAACACGCTTTCCCAAAACAAAACTTGTAATGATTGGGGATGGAGAGTTAAGAAAAAGGCTTGAAGAAAAGGTCAAACAGATTGGTGTGGAAAACAATGTGATTTTTGTTGGTAAAGTTGCCTATGGAGAATTGCAAAGATACTACAGTTTAGCTGATGTTTTTATTATGCCCTCAGTAAAAGATGAAAAAGGAAATATTGATGCTTCCCCTGTAAGTTTAATGATTGCAATGATGTCCGGTTGTCCCATTGTCGCAACGAAGTTTGCACTGGGTAAGAGTTCAATTAGTCAGCAAATAGGCTATATTGTTAAAGACAAAAGCAGTAAAGAAATTTCTAAGGCTGTGATTTCGATTTTGCAAAAAAATACTAACAAGAAAGTCCAAAAAGAGGTTAGAAAATATGCAATCGATAACTTCTCTGTTATTAAGGCCGCGAGGAAATATATTTCTCTTTTCCGAAAGGTGGTTTCTCTTTGAGATATCTCCAAAAAAGCCAGAAAAATATAATTGTGTAGTATATTGCCAAAATGACTGTTATATCAAAACCTCCTATAAATTTCTTATTAAGACAGGGATAGCCTGTAAGGCAATAGAAAAAAATGATGTTTATAATTGCCATTATGTCGAAGAGGATAAGTAAAAGTCTATTGTTTGCCGTGGGTTTAACGAGGTACAAAAACAACATAAGAAAAACTATGTAAATGAAATGTAGTTCCTGTGCCCCCCTTCCGAGTATTTGGTGAGAAAAGTAAAGCATAACTGCGGCCGAGAGAAAAGTAACAATGTTCTTTTTCTGAGAAACCCAAAAGCGGAAAGTTATGATCACTGTGGCGATATTAAAAAGAATTCCACGGAATATATACGGTACACTATTTGCTCCGATGGAGAAATTTGTCATGCCAGCAGAAGCTAAAGATTTGTTAATTTGAAGACTTTTGGGTAAAACAAAATAGCCGATTACCCATCCAAGGTTAAGTGAATTTCCCGAGAGATAATTGCCTCGTACCCGGTAAAAGCCATTAATTATAACTTTGATGGTTTCGAGTCCACCAGGCTGGATTAGCAATAAGATCCAAAAAAGTGCCACAATTGGTACAAACCCCCAGAGAAAATAAAAAGAGTTTTTGATTATCTCTTTAAATTGTGTTTTAAAGTTAATGATTGAGACTGCATACAAGGGAAATAAAAGTATTGATTGCCATTTAATTGAAAAAGAAAGACCAATAAGTAGTCCACTCCAAAAATACTTCTTCTTAAATAAAACATAGATGGAACTAATAATAAAAGGAAATAAAAAGATGTTTATATCGGATTGGTTGAGGGATCCAACTATTAGCGTGAATGTTGTAAGGATGACCAATAGTTTTTCAGTGGCAAGTAATTCCCTATTTTTATTTCTGCCTTTTCCGAATTTCAAATAGCTTGCAATTGTCAACAGATAAAAGAAAAATATAGCCAGTTTTATACCCATATAATAACCGTTGTTTATTCCATTTAGTACATTCCAAATAAGGGTAAAGAATGACAGAATAAGTATATTTAAGGGAGGGTGAAAATTAAGAACTTTTACCTGCGCAATAAGTGGATTTCCATATTTGAAGGTACCAGCAATGAAAGATGCATAGTCAGTAGCCTCAGGACATCCTTCTGCAGGAAAATGAGCTAGAAAAGTTAGAAATAGAAAAAAAATAATAAATTTTTGCATCGAACTTACAGCATATATGTTTAGGTTGGAGGAACTTTTGTTTATAAAGTGTTTAGGTATTAAAAAAAGTTTTAGATACCAAAAAGCAAAAATTATGGATAAAGATGATAAAATATATCTGAATATTTCAAAAAAACTTCCTTTGATTGGTACGGTACCAGATGGGCCAAAAAACAAGTATACATTTACAAAAACTAAAATGTTAATAAGTAATAATTTAGTTGAGGTAAATTTTGACGGAGAGTATATCCAAATAAGTAAACTTAGAATAGTTAACCAAATTAAGGAACCTTCAGTAGCAACAGG
>JBDRCK010000004.1:0-52982 GCA_043821785.1 bacterium
TTTGGTTAATAAAATTAAAGAATGGTATCTGTCGACAAGAGATATCGTATGGTATCTACCTAAAATCTAACAAATGTAGACTATAATCCGTTGACTTTTCAATTTAGATCTTTTATCTTTTGTAAAGTTAGTAATTAGTAATTAAAATGTCTCAAAACAAAAGCAATTTATATTTTGACGATTGCCCAGTTTGTTTGGCTCAGAAAAAAGCGGATGAAAAAGGAAAAACTCTAAGCGTAAAAGAATTGCAAGATGCATTCAGGCTAGCAAAAAAACAAGGTGCGATAGTTGGAGGTCTACCTGAAGAGGAAAACTAGTCTTGACATATGTACGTTTTAAACGTACAATAAACCTGTATGAATGTTATTAACACAACTGTACTCAGAAATAATTTGGCTAGTGTTTTAGAGGAGGTTCAAAAGAAAAACAAATATCTTCTTATTGCCAGAAAAAAGAAAATAACTTCAGCTATCGTTGATATTGATCTCTTTGAAGATCTTTTAGCTTTGACTAATAAGAAATACGTTAATTCTATAAAAAAAGCACGTGAAGAGTATGAAAAAGGTGATATTTTCACTCACGAACAAGTATTTGGCGAAATTTAATGTATAAACTCGTTTATACAAAGACTGCAGTAAACGATCTCGCTAAAATTGATATTGTTGCGAAAAAAAGAATTAAAAAAAAGATTGAAGAACACTCTACTTCTCCATTCAATCATGCTAAAAAATTAACACACCCTCGTCTTGGTGATTATCGATGGAGAATAGGAAATTATAGAATTGTATTTGACGTTAAAGGAAAAGATATTGTTATTTTACGTATTGGACACAGAAGGGAAATTTACAGAAAATAAACTTAGGCGTAAAAAGTTCTAACCCTTCGATAAACTCAGGGTAAACACCAAAAAATCAAACAAAAAGTAGACATTGAAACCTTTTGATATAATTTATCAATGCTAATAACAAAAAAAGATCCTTATACAAAAGATGAGATTAAAAAACTCCGTGAACTATTCGATGTGTATATCAAAACGGTAATTGATGTCAAACAAAAAATCTGTTCTGCCGGATGTGATCGTCATTTTGATTCAGAAAAAACTTTACTTGAACAAGGATCAAAGCAAGAAGATCTCTGGGGTGGTGGAATTGATCTGGAAACAATGACTATAGATTGTAATTCAATAATTAACATTCGCCCTCAACAAAATAATAATAGTAATGAAATTCAAAATTTAACCACGAGAAAAGAATTTGATAAATTAACAAAATATTTTTTTAAGATTTTATATGAAAAATAAATATATACTAGAATCATTAGCAAGTGATCTGAAAAGAGTTGCTCTGGGTTTGCATCGAGAATCAAATATAATGGCAAAACGTTTTTTGGATGAAGCATTAAAGAGAAGAAAAGAAGTTCAAATTAATACATTAGATCCTTATATGAAAAAAATTCTTAGTAATTTAGATGAAAAAATTGATTGTGAAAACGCTTTAATGTACAGTACACTCATTCAAAACTATACACAGTATAAAAAGTTCTAACCCTTCGATAAACTCAGGATAAACTATATCTACTAGTCTGGACCCGCTTTTTTTAGCCTCAAAATTTATCCTAGGGAAGTAGACGTTTGAATCCTTATGTTACAATTTAAGCATGTGGGAAACGTCTCCATCAGCTGCGGTGAATAAGTCCTTAGAAGCAATATTTAAAACCTTAAAAAATAATTCAAACATTAATGCTATATTGCTTTTTGGTTCTACCGCGAAAAGCGAAGATAAAGAATATAGCGATTATGACATTGCATGCATAGTTAATAAATTACCTAAAAGTTTATTGAGTATTAATACATGGATTAATAAACGCTTTGCTGAAATATTCTTTTATTCAAAAGATGAAGTTGAGAATCTTTTAAAACAAGAGAAAATAGATACTGACAAGAAAGAGGGATGGCTTGTTAAATGGAGTCGAGGTGGAAAGATAATAGTTGACAAATCAAGATTACTTGAAAAAGTAAAAAGTAAGAGTCAAGTTAAAACAGCAGATTTTGTAACAGATTCGCTCGTTTACTCATCTTGGCATAAAATTAACTACAATTACGTACAAAACAAGAGATACTTTAATTCTAAGAATGAAGACTATTTACAAGTTCTAGATATAAGACTGTTTTATTCTATTATTGAAGTTTTTGTAGGATATTTCAACCTTAAAAAAATTGCTTGGCAAGGGGAAAAAAACGCAATAAAATACCTAAAGGATCGTGATAATAACTTTTTAGAAATATTTCAAAAATGTGTTAATGTTACAAATCGAGAGAAAAAATTTGTTCTATACGAACAGCTCGTCAAACTTGTCCTTGGATCAGATATTTGGGAAAAAGGATCAACTACGACTATTTTAACAGAATTTAATGAAAAAACAATAAAACTAGGACTTTCATTTTGGGACTCGCTTCTTAGTTAAGAAAACTAAGTTTGTGCATAAAAAATTCTAACTTCGTTTACCAGTCTGGACTCATGGATTTTAGAGCTTCAATACAATCTTTTTTGTTTTTGATATAATTTTCAGGATGTTCTCAAATGAAGGTGTTCCAATAACAGAAACAGGAGAAAGTTTAAAATTAGGAAAATTAATTGTTGGCTTTATAGGTCCTGAAGGTTCTGGGAAAACTACAATGGCTACAAAATTATCTGAAGTTTCAGGAAAACCTTATATTTCAACTGGGGATATAGTTCGGAATTTGGCACAAAATGATTCTACTAAATATGGTAATGCGTGTAGAGATATATTAGAAGGTGGAAAATATCTTAATCCAAACATGTTACTTGAGCTCCTTGAAACACGATTGAATCAAACAGATACTGAAGAAGGTTTTATTCTTGACGGTGTGTTTAGATCAATTGAAGAAATACAGGGTTTTCAGTCAATGCTTGATAGGATTGGTAGAACGATGCCAATCGTAACAATACAGCTTCGTATTCCCGGATGGATGGGAGTATATAGGCTCGCACAAAAAGAGGGAGCGCGAAAAAGGGAAGGTGACACAATTGACGGTGTACTAAAGAGGCTATCTAAGTATTACCATCAAGTAGGACAAAGAGCATCTCTTATTAGAAATCAGGAAGGTTGGCAATTAGTACATATTGATTCAACGGGCACACAAGAAGAGTTGTTTAATAACGTTTTAATCGCACTACATGAATATAAGAGCCGCCCGTAAAAAATTCTAGCTTCGTGGTTGGATTTCACTTACCTCAATACTACCAGTCTGGACCCGTTTCTTGAGGCTTATAGTTATTACAAAGCAGGGGGGGGATTGTAGAAACTTCTGTTATAATTTTCTATTAGCTATTTAATAAAAATAAAATAATGTTGTCAAATCTGCGCAAACACCTTGTTCAAATTCAAAAGGACGTATCAAAAGTTCATTTTAATATCTCTGGTCTTATTCAACTTCGAAGGGAAGCTAGAAAAGCATTTGATGAAAGGATTAAACAATTAGTTGATGAATATGATCTAATTAAAAAAATTAAAATTCCAAAGCAAAGCTTTATAAATTGGCGCTACCTTCTTAGTGCACCTTTTATATATGGGATGATTATACCGGCAATAATATGGCATATAAGTATTGAAATTTATCATCAGGTTTGTTTTCGGTTATACGGCATTCCTCTAGTCGATTTCCGAAAATTTTCTATTTACGATAGGCAGTTGTTGTCGTGGTTAAATATATGGCAGAAGATCAATTGTATTTATTGTAGTTATATCAATAACTTAATTCGTTATAGTGTTGAGATTGGTGGTAGAACAGAACGATACTGGTGCCCAATAAAATATTATCGCCGCGTTAACAATGCTCATTCTCAATATTCCAAGTTTGTGAAACCTGATGATCCCGCAAAACTCCGTCATCAATGGGAAGAGCTTCGAGATTTTTCAGACCTAGAAAATAAAAAATAATCTTAAATTAGGATTTTTTTTAGTTTTTCTACGCTTTCAGGTTCAAGAATTGAAATAGGGTAGATTTGTTTAGATACTTTTTTTAACTCTTTGATTTTTTTATCGATTTCTTTTTTGTCGATTAAATCAGTTTTTGTTAAAAGTATTATCTCATCTTTTTTAAGTAGCTCTGGATTATGTTGAGCCAGCTCATCCCTAACTACTTTATAATCTTTTATCACATCTGTTGATTCAGAAGAAATAGTATGTAGAAGAAGCTTGACTTTTTCAATATGTTTTAAAAATTTTATTCCAAGTCCCTTACCTTTTGAAGCACCTTCTATAAGACCAGGGATATCAGCTATAACCTTATCTTTTAGTACACCTAAATTGGGTTCTAAGGTAGTAAATGGATAGTTGGCAATTCTTGCGTGTGCTGCAGTTAATTTATTAAGCAGAGTGCTTTTTCCAGCATTTGGTATACCAATAAAGCCGTAGTCTGCAATTAGTCTTAAAATAACTTTAATATTTCTCGTTTGACCTTTTTGTCCTGGATAAGCTTTTCTTGTCGCTCGTTCAGTTGGGGATTTTAGTGCGTCATTCCCAAGGCCTCCCATACCTCCTTTACAAAGTAAAGTTTGAGTATCTTTATTATCAAAATGAAACTCTTCTTTTGTATCAATATCTACAACAGTTGTTCCTATAGGGAGTTCAATATAAATATCTTTTCCATTAGCTCCTGTTTTGCGATTTGAATCTCCATATATTCCATTTTCAGCTTCGATATGGGATTTTCCTGCATATTTGTTTAAGTTGGACAATTGCATATTCACTTTTGCATAAATATTGCCTCCATGCCCTCCATTTCCACCACTTGGTCCTCCACGACCTGGAAAAAATGAAGATTTGCCATCTCCACCTTTTCCTGCCTCAATTTTTAGTCCAACAGTATCAACAAACATTTGTTAATTATAACTTACAGGATAATTTTTTAGTATGTGAAGGAGGCTTTACTTTGTAGAAGCTTTTTTGTTTTTTGCTCTTTCTGCTTTTCTATCTGCTTCTCTTTTTTCATGAGATTCTCGAAGCGCAGTATTTTTATCTCTTTGAGTTTTGATTCGCAAATCTACAATCTTTTGACAAGCAGGATCAGGACAAATTGCATTAACAAATTCAATCATTGAACTGTCGACTTTTTTTGTCCAAGTTTTTTTAACAATTCGTTCTGTTCCGCATCTTATACAAGGATTTGTGTGGGTATATTTCATATGTAAAAATTTTTATATATAGATTAAACGAATATTTTTAGGCACGAATTTAAAAATCTATACGTTGTATTATAGCACAATTTAGCATAAGGAAGTTGGGCATTGGGAAAAGAAGTAAAAGTCCATACTAGCATCCTTAACCCAATAACCAATTTTTTTGTGTTTTTGCTATCATTAATGTATGAGTCTTACAAAGCTTAAGGAACTTATACAAAAATACGGTCCATTTGTCATTTTGGGACTAATAATATTTTTCATTCTTTTTTATTCAGTAAAAATAGGTGTAAGTATTTATACGAATAACAAGGGTGCAAATATAGTAACCAATCCGATTTTTGGAGTTATAAACAACCCTGAAATTAAAAACACAACCACTAGTGCGGGTTTAAAATTTAAACTTGACACTATAGAAGGAAGGCCTGTTACGGCTACAAGATCTGCAAATGTATATTTTCTCCCTCCCCAAACAACAAAATTTGGCTATAGAGACAAAATTTCAAATATAGCTGCAGAGCTTGGATTTAATAACATAGATTCATACACTTTAAATGGAGATGCTGTTGAGTTTAATGAAGCAGGAAGATCTTTAACTATTAACATAACAAACTTTGATTTTGATTTTAAATATGATTATAAAAACGATACAGATTTATTTACAAGATCAATTATTCCAACAAAAGAAGAAGTAGAGAAAAAAACAAAAGAAATTTTAAAATCATTAGGTAAATTTTCTAATGAATTTGATCAGAATCTTACAATTACAAATTATTTCTTCTTTAATTCTGATAAAAAAGTTGAAGTACCAGTAGCAAGAAATATTGATGCAAATATTGCAGAAGTAAATTTATATAGGGGACAACTAGATGGAATTTCAACGGTTTCTAAAAGATTTCCAAATTCTAACAACTATGTAGCTTTAGTGGCAACAGATAAAGATTATGTTGTTGTTGAGGCACATATACGTTTTTATGAAAGATCACAAAGTCAAATTGGAATATATCCTCTTATCAATGGTAATCAAGCTTATCAATCTTTAGAAGATGGAAAGGGTATAGTTCTAGCAGATTTGGATAAAGGGAATAAAACTAAAATAATTAAAAAAATGTCTGTTGGATATTTTGAGTCTGACGTTTATTTTGAATATTTAGAACCAGTTTATATTTTTGAAGGGGAAGGATTCTCTAGTATAGTTTGGGCTATAAATTCAGAACATCCTAAAAAATAATTTACTTTATTTGTACGTAATCAATGTTTGAGTTAATCCAATTTACAGAATTTAGAGTATCTGCAAATCTATCTTGACTTTTTAATATTACAATAATATATTCTTTATCCTTATGTTTGTAGAGACTAACCAGATTTTCACCTGCTTCCTGTGTATATCCTGTTTTTACTCCACCAATTCCATCTAATTCACCAAGTAATTGGTTAACATTTGACAGCACATGAAAATATTTAAAATCTGCGTCAGATATGGTAATTTCTTTGATAGATACGATTTTTGATAAATATTTATTAGAAAGAAGCTCACGTGCAGCAAGTGCGAGATCAAATGGAGTAGTATATTCATTTGGGGAATCATATCCAATTGGATTGTCAAAATAGGTATTTTTCATATTAAGATCTTTTACTTTTTTATTAATAAGGTCAATAAATTTATCATAACCATATTCATAAGCCAGAGCATATGCGGCATCATTTCCTGAGTGAATTAAAGTTCCATAAAGCAGATACTCAATAGATATCCTTTCTCCAGGAACAAGTCCCATCATTTGTCCATCTTCTGGGAGTTTTTTTATTGTTACTACTTTATTTAGATTGTAAA
Organism: bacterium; assembly: GCA_043821785.1. Lineage (GTDB taxonomy): Bacteria > Patescibacteriota > Microgenomatia > UBA1406 > GWC2-37-13 > JBBEDP01. The sequence goes on from JBDRCK010000004.1 coordinate 7,033, forward strand.
TATCATATGCGACTAATGCTGTAATTATTTTTGTAGTAGAAGCTGGATATAATTGTTTTTGAGCATTTTTTTCATAAACTGGGGTAAAAGAATTTTTATCTACAATATACACACCTTCTGCGGTAAGTTCGGGTTTAAAATTTGCATCTCGAACAATTGGAGTAGAAATATCAGTTAAATTTACAACTTCATTTTTTATAAATAAATCTCTATTAAAAGCAAATATTCTAAAAAGATCAGAATCACCAGGATAGAATAAAAAAAGAACCGAAAAAAAAGCAAATAAAAAATAAAAACGAGGCTTCATTATTTAAAAAGTTATTTTATTGTTTTAATACCTAATTCTTTTAACTGTGTATCTTTAACGTTGTTTGGTGCTTCCATAGCAGAAGTTTTCCCACCAGAGGAGTTAGGAAAAGCGATAGTTTCACGAACAGATGGTTCTCCTAAAAGTGCCATAAGAAATCTATCAATTCCTGGTGCAATACCTCCGTGTGAAGGGACCCCATATGTGAAAGCAGTTAGCATATGTCTAAATTGTTTTTGTTGCTCTTCTGAAAAACCAATAAGTTTAAAGATTTTTTCTTGAATAGAAGAATCGTGAATTCTAACACTTCCTCCTCCGACTTCATATCCGTTTAATACCATATCGTGTTGAAGGCCTCTGATTTTTAAAGGATCTTTATCAAGAAGCTTGATGTCGTCTGGATGTGGTGCGGTAAACATATGGTGTGAAGGGGCAAATTTTGCTTGACCAGATCCGTAAAAATAATCTTCTTCTGTTTGTTTTTTAAAAAGTGGAAAATCAATTGTCCACGAGAACGACAGTTCGTCTTTATCTTTTTTATTTTTTCTTAAATCTGGTTTGTCTGTCTGATATTTTTTTATAGCTTGCTCATGGGAAATTTTAGGCCATGGTACCTGCGTGATATGTTTCTCAGGAAACAATTCTTTAACTAATTTCGTGAATAAATCTTCAATTAAATTTAAAATATCTTCTTGAGTGATAAAAGACATTTCTAAATCCAATTGTGTGAATTCTCCATAAGCACGGTCAGCTCTCGGGTCTTCATCACGAAAGCACCTTGCTATTTGGAAGTATCTTTCTAAACCTGCAACCATTAATAATTGCTTGTATTGTTGTGGAGATTGTGGAAGAGCGTAGAATTTCCCTTTTTGTAGTCTAGATGGAACTAAAAAATCACGAGCTCCTTCAGGAGTAGTCTTAGTAAGTATTGGAGTTTCAACCTCTATAAAATCATGTTCAATTAGGTAGTTTCTAATAAATGAGGTTGTTTTTGATTTTAGGATTAAATTTCTTGTCATTCTAGGACGTCTAAGATCAAGATAGCGATATTTTAATCTGATTTCCTCGTCTATATCGTAACCATCATCGTATATAGGAATAGGAAGTGTTTGAGATTTAGATATGACCCGTAGTTCTTTTGCTTCTATCTCAATTTCGCCGGTTTTTATTTTTGAATTTATTAATTTTTCTGGCCTTTTTTTAACAAACCCTTTTATGTATATTACGTCTTCTTGAGAAAGGCTTTTAAATTTTTCATCTCCTACAACTTGTACTATACCTGTTCGGTCGCGAAGATCAATAAAAATAATTTTTTTATGATCACGTTTAGAATTAACCCACCCAAAAAGTTCAACTTCTTTACCAACATTATCGACTGTTTGTTCAACGAAAAGTTTTTTCATACGTAATTATAACAATTTATCGTTTTTATCTTTTGATGTTAGCATTTTGGTTGATGTTATTTTTTGGCTAAGAGATAAAAGATTTTTTGAAACCTGTGATGTTTGATTATACGCGTTTGTTAAATGTTTTGTTAATACAGACCAAGAAGTATCAATTTTTTCATAGTCTTTTTTAATTGACCGAAGAATTTCCAGTATTTCTTTTGCCTTAGATTGGATTTTTTCTCCTTCAAAAGACATAAGGATAGCTTTCATATAGGCAAAAAAACTCATTGGAGATACAGGAAGAACTCTATTTTCTCCATAAAAATCAAAAAGATCACTATCATTAATAATCTCATAATATATAGCCTCGGAAGGAATATACATAAGAGCATAATCGACTGTATTTTCTTCTGGGAGAATATATTTTTTAGATATATCAACAATATGTTTTTTTACATCTGATGTAAAAACTTTTTTGATTTTTTTCTTTTCAATATCAGAAGTTTCGTTAATCATTTTTCTAAAATTTTCCATAGGAAATTTAGAATCTATTGGGATTATTCCATTTGCTGTTTTTATTATTGCATCAACTTTATAGCCATTTTTAAATGTGAATTGAAGGGAATACGAATCAGAAGGAAAATTTTGTTTTAACAAATCGTTTAATATCTGTTCTCCAATATTACCTCGAAGTTTTGGACTAGATAAAAAATCTTGAAGATCCTTCATAGATCTACCGATTTCTGTAAACTCTCCAATGTTTTTTTGAACCCTTGAGATAACCTCTGCTGCCTTATCAAGCCTAGTGTTAAACATCTGCATATTTTTTGTAAGTTTTTGATCAACAGCTGCAGTTGAAGATTCAACTCTTTGCCCAAGATCTTTTAACCATTCAATCAGTTCGTCTGAAGTTTTAGTTTTCTCTTCTAAATTTCTAAACCAGTTTTTAAGAATATATAGTGCAACTCCAACAATCACAAAAGTTATAGCTATTGTTTGGATTTCCATTTTAAGATTATAACACGAAGTCGAAAAGTAAGCTTATTTTAAGATAGTTTTCCTGTATTTCCTGGTCTGAATATTTTTGGTTTTAGCTCTTCATCATCTTCAGCCTCTATAGATGTGATATCTTTTTCAATACTTTCAAGAGATCTTTGTTTTCTATTAAATATATTTGGAGAAGTGCTTATATTATTTGACTTTTTAATAGCACCTTGACGAAGAAGAAAAGCAGCTGTTTCTAAAGTATCTGGAGTAACAGAAAAAGATGAGAAATTATTTGTTGCTGCCCTAATCCCAAAATATAAATTTGTTGCTATATTTTTATCAATTTTGGCTTTTACATTTTTAATAAGAGCTAATATAAGTTCAGAAGTAGAGGACGATGACTTATCGATATAGTTGATTGTTCCAAAACGAATATTTGTTATATGTCTATCAATATTGATTAAATTCTTTCCCTTAAAAGACTCTTTGTTTTCTGAATATATATAATCAAGCCTTTTTAATGAATCTACATCTATAGTTATAATACAGTCTAAATCTCCACCTGTTTGTTCAAACTTAACGCGATCAGGACTGATTTTCTTATCAGGAGTTGAAGGAGCTATGACTATATTTAATTTATCTCCTTGAATATAATAATCGATTTTATCAATAGCATCTTCTTCGTAGGGAAGAGTTATTAAAAGATTATCACCAGAAATGCTTAATTCATTTTTTATTTTTTCACTACCTATAACATCAGTTTTAATTTTACCAGCTGAAACAATGCTGACAGATTTACCAAGTTGAGTAAGAGCCAAAAATAATGAAGCTGCTGCTGCTACTGAATCATCAGATGGTTGAGCAGATAGACAAATAAGAAATGATTTATTATCGGTAATTTGTTTTGATGCCTTTTTAAGCTCCACAACGTTATTATACATAATACTACAGGCTGTATTTTATCACATCACCGACCTTTATGTCAATATTTGGAGAAAGCATAATGCCTGCTTCTTGACCATTTTTTACCTCTTTAACAGATTTTGATCTTATTTGTAAGGATATTAACTTAGATTTACCTATAAGATTATCGTCTCTGTATATAGTAGCGTTGTCACCAAGATTAATTTTGCCCTTATTAATCTTAATTCCAAAAACTAATTGGTCGTGTATTATAAAAGAAGCGAGTACAACAGATTGTCCTTTAAGATCTTTTTCCATCATGTCTTTTTGTTCAAGTAGGCTTGAAACTTCTTCAAGTTCGTCAATAAGCTCATAAATAATATTAAAGCTTTTGATTATTATTTTTTCATTTTTTGCGACCTGTCTTGCTTCATTTTCAACATTAACATTAAATCCTAAAATAATACTTTTTGATGACGTTGCAAGAAAAACATCAGATTTATGTATGTTTCCGATACCTTGCATAATTATTTCTATATTTTCTCGCTTACTTAATGTGTCATTTATAGCTTCAAGAGAACCTTTTGAATCTGCCTTTAATATTATGTTTAATTTTTTCCCTGGAGCCTGTCCTAAAAGATCTTCAATATTAAGAGTCTTCTTTTGAATTTTTGCGTTTTCTTTTTTTTCTACTTTTTTATCTGAAACATTGATAATAGATCCAACTTCAGGAAAATCTTTAAATCCTAGAATTTCAAATGGAGAAGAGGGTAGTACAAAGTTTATATATTCACCAACGTCATTATTTAATGATCTAATTTTTGTTTTTTGGCCGTTCAAAAATATTGTATCTCCGACTTCTAATCGACCCTGTTTAATAATTGAGCTTATCACAAGACCTCTTTTATCTTTTTTTGTTTCAATTATATATGCGACAGGCTCTTTGTTTTCATCATATTCAAAATTTAATTCTGATGTTAAAAGCAATATTGTCTCAAGAAGTTCATTAACACCTGTCCCTTCTTTTGCAGATATGTTCATACAAGGGACCCTTCCTCCTTTTTCCTCAACAATTACATCATGTTTTAAAAGATCTAATTTTACTTTTTCAGGCTTAGCTTCTTTAAGGTCAACTTTATTTAAAGCAACGATAAATGGTATTTTTGAGCTTTTAATATGTGATATTGATTCTTCAGTTTGAGGCATAACAGAATCTTTTGCATCTATGATTAATATAGCGATATCTGCTATGTTTGCACCTCTTGACCGAAGTTTTGAAAAAGCCTCGTGCCCTGGGGTATCAATAAAAGTAATCTTGTCAGTTCCATAACCTTTTATGTTTGTTTTTATTTCATATGCTCCAATACCTTGGGTAATTTTTCCATGTTCTTTCTCAGTTAGCTTTGACTTTCTAATATAATCAAGTAGTGTTGTTTTTCCGTGATCAACATGTCCTAAAATGGCTACTACAGGAGGCCTAGTTTTCATATTTGTTAATAACTTGTAATTTTTGAAGTTTATTCAGATTTTTCATCAGTTTCTTGAGTCTCTGTTGGTGTTGCTGGTTTATCTTCTTGTGTTTGTTCTGAAGCATTTTGAGGTTCAAGAACTTGTTCTTTAGCTTCTTTTTCAGGTAAAATTTGCTCAGAAGTTTGTTTTTCTTCATCCGCCTTTAAACTAGGTTTTTCTTGTATTTTTGTTTCTGTTTTTTCAGTTTGTTCGGATTCGTTTATTTGCGTATCGGATTGTTCAACTGGTTCTTTTTCTTGAACTTCTTTTGTTTCCGCTTTTTCTTCCGGTTGAGTTTTATCTTTTAGTATTGGCTCATCTACTTTTTGATTTGTTTCATCAATATGGTCTTTTTGTCCTTTTGCTTGTTTTTGTAGTTTTTCTTCTTCATATTGTTTCTTATCCTCGTCGGTTGCAGGGACTTGTTTTATATCAATTTCATAACCTGTTAATTTTGAAGCTAGATTTACATTAATTCCACCTTTTCCAATAGCTAAAGGAGCTTGAATTTCATTAACAGTAACTTTTGCTTTTGGTACTTTTTCATCTTGTAGAATTTCGACTTCTATAATTTTTGCAGGAGATAGTGAGGCTATAATAAACAACTTATCATCCTTATTCCATTGAATAATGTCAATTTTTTCATTTCCACCAAGTTCGTTTGTGACAGTTTGAACTCTAATTCCTCTTTGTCCTACACACGCACCTACGGGATCAACGCCTCCCTGGCTGCTAAATACAGCTATTTTTGCTCTTTCTCCAGGTTCACGAACAGCATTTTTTATTTCAACTGTTCCATTTGTTATTTCTGGAACTTCTTTTTTAAAAAGCTCTGTAATTAGCTTTGGATCTATTCTTGAGACTATAACTCTTGAATTTCCAAATTTGTCTTCTGATATTTCTTTAATATAAAAAACTAGACTTACATTTACTCCGTACACTTCGTTTTTTATTTGTTCTTCTTTTGGAAGTACAGCTTCTACTCTTCCTATATCTACAAATGCGTTGAATCCATCATATCTTATCACTCTTCCTCTAGCGATATTTCCTATTTGAGATTGATAATGAGAGATAACGGTCTTTTTTTCAACCTCTCTTATTTTTTGAAGAGTTACTTGTTTTGCTGTTTGTGCCGCGATTCTTCCAAAGCCAGGAGGCGTAATATCTTCTTTATTTCTATATACTTTTGATTCCCCATTGTCTCGATTTATTTTTATTGTAATACCTTCTTCACCTTCGGTTTCAGGAAATTCTTTATGATAGGCTGCTAAAACAGCTTCTTCGATAGAAGCTATAATATCATCGGGAGTAATTCCTCTTTCAGTTGCTACCTGATTCAAGGCTAGTGCAAATTCGCTTTTTACGATACTCATAGAGTTAGATTTTAACACAAAGGACTTATAAATATAAGGCTATTTATAAGTAAAACTCTAAATACTAATTTCTAAACCCTAAATAAAACTAAAAGTTTTAAATAGAAAAGTTAAAAAAAAGCTTTTTTAAGTTTAGAAATTGATATTTTTGAAATTGTTTAGGATTTAGAAGTTAGAGATTAGAAATTATTTTTTACCTTCTTCTGGTTTTGCTTCTGCAGGCTTTTCTTGTTTTTCGTCTTTTTTACCTTCTTCTTTTGGAGCTTCTTCTTTTTCTTTACCCTCACTTGATTCTACTCCTTCTACTCCTTCTTCGCCTTCAGGTTTTTCTTCGATTATTTCAGGCTGATCAGCAGGTGCAGTTTCAGCAACCAAGCTCTCTTCTTTGTGTTCAATTATAGATATAACAATTTTTTCAGGTTCTTCTTTAATAGAATATTTATCTGATTTTAGTAAACCAGCTATATTTATCTCATCCCCTATTTCGTTTAGGTTCGATATATCTACGCTTATGTTTGGTGGTATTTCATCTGGCAAAGCTTCAATAGTAACTTCATTTAATTGTGTAAGTAGTACGCCACCTTTTTGTTCAACAGCTGGAGCTTCTCCAACAATCAATATAGGTACTTTAGTTTCAATTTTTTGTGTAAGATCAATTTTTCTAAAATCAACATGAAGTAACAAGTCTATAACAGGATGTTTTTGGACACTTCTTATTAGTACAGGAGTTTCTTTAGCTCCATGTTTAATATAGACGACCGCTGTTTCTTTTGCTTGCTTATAAATTCTTTTAAAATCTTTTACATCTACTATTATCGCTTCAGATTTTATATCTGGACCAAAAATATTTGCAGGAACCTTTCCTTCTTTTCTTAATTTTTTTAGTTTTTTCCCAAAAACTTCTCTTTTTTGAGCGCCGAGTTTTAGTTTTTGTTTTTTTTCTGAATCTTTCGTTGCCATGTTAGTTTTTTCTTAACTTTAAGATAAAAATCTTATCTCCGGTCAATGTTGTATTATAAAGAATACCGTCCTTTTTTACAACGGGGTTAAAGTTTTGATCTTGAATAATTATATTTTTAGCAACTTGTAAATTTATAGTAAAATCAGAGTTATTCGATCCTATTTGTTTTTGAAATATTAACTGGTATATACTATCGCCTTCATTTATAGCTTTTTGTAGAGTGTAATTTAACTCTATTTCAATTGATTTTTGTGGGGGAATTTCTGTAAGAAAGCCTATTGTTTTTAAATCTGTAGTTGTTTCATCGTAGTTTTCTATCAAAACTCCATTTCTAGTAAGATTTTTAATTATTGCTCTTCTGGGAATACTAATTTGCATATAGTTTTTATATGTTCCTCCAGGAAACATATCACTTTGCGATTCATTATTTATCAAAGTGCTTAATTTATTATTTATATCACCCTCTTTATTAATTTTTACGTCTAAATTTAAAGTTCTCGTTATGAAGAAGTTTGCTTTGTTTACTCCAAAATTAGAATCATAAGGAAAGATATAATCAACACAGCATTTTTCTACTTTTGAAAAACAAACAGGTAAAATTCTTTTTCCTGACCAGTACTGTGAGTCAAATGTTGATTGAATTTTATCATCGTCAAATATTAGAGTTATTTGTTTTTCATCTAAAGACTTATTTAACATATCAAATAATTTAGGAAAAGAAGCGTTTTCTAAATTTGCAAAGATTTGCCCTGTAAGAGATGCTAAAAAACTTTTCTTTTGAGTTGAACCAGGAAAAAAATCTTTTTCAGAATATAATTGTGTTTTTATATAAAAATTGTCTTTATTTATTTTTTCATTAAAATCTGGCAAACTAATCTCATCCATTGCTCCTAAAATATTTTGTATAGCTGTCGTTGTGATTAAAATACCGCCTGAAAAGTCATTTAGCTCAAGTTCAATATCTAAAAATTGCTTAGCTTGATTATAATTTTCAAAAAAATCAGGAGAAAAAGCAGAATCTCTTAAAAACCAATTTGGTTGACTCAGATATTTTCGTATCGGGGCGGGAGGATTTATGTGTTTTTTTAGTTGCCCATCGGCATCATATACATCGTAGATTTTTATATCTTTAATTGTTAGGTTTTTAACAGTTAAAATTCCAAAAGATCCAATAAAACCTCCACCAGGGCGAAGTTCCATATTGTTCGCAAATAAAAGAAGATATTTTTTTTCTGTGTTGTATGCCAATATGTCTTTAACATTTGCAATTATTAACTTGGCTTTTGTAAGAGAGTCTGTAAGATTTGTTATTTCTTGTTTATTTTTTTGGAAAAATTTATTATTATCTGGCACTTTTTGATTTAATAGTCCAAGCTCGTTTATCAGAATATCGATATCAGAGGAGATTTTTTCTATACGTATAGATTGTGAATTTTGGTGGGAATTGCTTATGTCTTTTTCAAATAGAGATGAAACAAATCTGTTTCCGTTTATAGACATTTCGACAGATTTTTGTACTATCGTTTCCAGTCTTTTGTTAATTTCAAATATATTGTCTGGAAATAATGCGATAGAAAACATTAAATATATTGGCCTTGTTATTTTATAAATACTTGAGGCGCTATTTAAAGATAGTCTTCCATACGAGAGGTAAATTTCAGCTTTTTTACTTTCGTTTGTTTTTATAGCTCTTGAAGACTTATATAAATAGTATGTGGAAGAAGTAAGAAAGGGGATTATGGACAAAAAGAAAATAAGCGCGGTTATAAAGATAAATTTTATTGAAAACTTTTTTTGTATATATTTTGTTATTATTTTGCTATTTTCAACAATATTGTGCTCTTGTTTTATTTTCATTTTTAATAAAACCTCAACAGAATTAGAGAATATAAACCAAAGAATTTTTTCTAAATCCTTACCTGAAAATACCTCATAATCAAGACTTATTACTTTAATGTTTTTAATTTTTTTATCGATTATAGTTCTTACGAAAGATTGAACTCTATTTTTCCTATTTATAAAAAAATAAGTATAAGCAGTTTTTTTATCGTAAAAACTATCAATACGCCTTTTGGAGTTTATTACGAAAATAAAATCAAAATTAGAATGATTTTTTGGAAGTTGCGCTGAATAATACGTATTAATACTATAATTTTCTAAAATTTGTTTTAAATATTTAACAAAATTTGAATTTTTATCACTAACAATAAGTATTTTTTGGTTCGAGTCAATCGTTTCGGATATAAGAGGCATATAATGATATTGTATAATGTAGCGATTAAAAATGAGAGTTCTTAAATATTCAGATAAAAAAAACATTAGTAAAGAAATAAAGGGAAAGAGAGTTGTTTTGGTTGGAGGGTGTTTTGACATCCTTCATTTTGGTCATATTAAGTTTCTTGAGGGATCAAAAAAACAAGGTAATTGTTTGGTCGTAGCTCTTGAGTCAGATGAGTTTATAAGAAGCAGAAAAAATAAAAAACCGTTTCATAATATAAAAGAAAGGGCAGAAATACTATTGAGTATTAAGTATGTTGATTTAGTGATTAAATTACCTTTTTTTGAAAGTAGCGATAGATATTGTGAGCTTGTAGACTTTATTAAACCAAAAGTTATTGCAGTGTCGAACAAGGATAAACATTGTAAGATTAAAAGAAAACTAGCAAAAAATGTTGGAGGAAAGGTAAAAATTGTAAGTAAAATATTTAAGGAATTTTCAAGCACCAGTGTTATAAAATATGAGACTATTCTTAGCAATTAATCTTTCAGATAAGATTAAAGAAAAAATTGATCATAGATTAAAAGATATTAAATTAGAATATCAGGATTTAAAATGGGTTGGAAAAGAAAGTTATCATGTTACAGTACATTTTTTTGGTAAAGTAGATTCGGCTGATAAAATCATTCCTAAAATAGAAGAGTCGCTATTTGAATCGTTCAGTTTTTATATGTACTCATTTAAGAGCGTTCTTTCTATAAAAAGAAACGTTTACGCATATCTAACCTTTTTAAGGAATAAAGAGTTAGAAAATATAGCCTTACATATTAGTAAGGCTTTTCAATCTAACCAAATTGACAAATATTTACCACATCTCACTTTGGCAAGATATAGAATTCCGTCGAAGCAACAGTATTTGCTACTTAAAAAGAAATTTGCTAATCTTGATAGCGACATATCATTCAAAGTTAGCAAACTAACCTTGTTTGACTGTGTCAACTATAATGTGAAACCTGAATATAAGATTGTAAAAGAGTTTAAATTACTTGAAAAGTAAAATTAAGCTGATCCAATCTTGTATGTACCAGTTCCACAAACTGGGCATTTTCCTTTCATTGCAGGTTTACCATTTTTCATAGTAACTTTTTCTGCATTTGGGACTTCCCTTTTTGCTCTACATTTTACACAATACATTTCTGCCATAATCTATTCACCTCCTTTCTTATTTAAAATATTTAATAATCGTACCAAAATAGATAACAATTTCAAGCGCAATGATGGCTAATATGATAATTAAGCTTTTTTTTAAATCTTGTTTGAAGTAATCTTTTATTAGATTAGACTCTTTAGAATCTGTTGTTACACTAGGCTGTGTTGATATTTCAGATATGTTTGTTTTTGCTGGAATATAAGCCGTTTTTTGTATTTTTTCCTGTTTAAGTAGAAATTCTTTTCTTCTTAATTCTGCCTTGATTTTTTGCTTTTTTGTCTTTTTAGGCATGCTCGATCATTATATAAGAATCAGAACAAAGGTCAAGCGACTATATTAAAAATTCTAAATTATAAATTACAAATAACAAATAAATAATAAATCTAAAATTCAAAACAAATTAAGTCGTTTAAAGCTTTTAGTTTATAATTTGATGCTTATTTGTTATTTGGTATTTTATATTTGTGATTTATTTTTCTTGCCACCCGTTAATTGATTTAATGCAGAAGCGAAGATACCAATTTACTTTACGCTTTGGGATTCCTCGTACTACAAGCGAGGAGGGTTCCCACTAAGTAAATAAATTTGGTATCAAGTTTATTTGGATTAAATTAGCCAACCCGTTAACTTATTAATGTTGACACCTATTTGTAAAGCAACTAAAATAATTAACGATGCAAAATTACATAATTGGCTCTCTTATTTTATTATGGCTTTTAATGCTTACGTATTTAATATTTAAAATGAGAAAGAATTATTTTAATCTTGTTAGCAAAACTGGAAAAAATAAAATAGACGATATACTAGACTCACTTGTAGAAGACGGTAGAAAAACCGGAGCAGAAGTAGTAGAAATTAAGAAAGAACTTCACGATACGATAAGTAAGTCTAATTTTTTTATAAAAAAGATTGGAGTTGTAAGATATAATCCTTTTGGTAGAGTTGGAAATGACCAAAGCTTTGTGCTATCCTTATTGGATAATGAAAATAATGGAGTTTTAATAAATTTTATATATACTTCAGACGGATTAAGAGTTTATACAAAAAGAACAAATAAGGGAAAAGGTAAGGATTATCAACTATCTGAAGAAGAAGAAAAAGCAATTAAAGAAAGTAGCTAATCAAAATGTCAAAAAAATCAACTATTATTATTTCTATTATTATTTTCTTTCTATCAGGTTTACTGACCTTTTATCTTGTATCTAAGAATAAAATAGGGCTCCTTTCAAATTACAAAAAGCCAGAAATATCTCAAAATGGAGTTGAAACAATTAATGGAGGTCCAAAAACACAAAGCTGTCCTTTAAATGGAATGCTTTATTCAAAAGGACAAAGAGACAAATGGGAAAAAAGAAGACCTTTAGGTATAGCTATTGAAAATCACACTGATGCAAGGCCACAATCTGGACTACAAAGTGCTGATGTTGTATATGAAGCAGTTGCAGAAGGTGGTATAACTAGATTTTTAGCTGTATATCTTTGTGAAGATGCGGCAATAGTAGGGCCAGTAAGATCAGCAAGGATTTACTTTATAAGACTTCTTCAAGGATATGGAGAATTTCCTTTATATGCACACGTTGGAGGGGCAAACACTCCAGGACCTGCAGATGCACTTGGTGAAATAGTTGATATTGACTGGAATCTTTATAACGATTTGAATCAATTCGCTGTTCCATTCCCCGTATATTACAGAGATTATGAACGGCTTCCTGATAGAGCAACAGAACATACAATGTATTCAGGAACAGATAAATTATGGTCTTATGCGGCAAAAAATAGAAAGTTAACAAACGTTAACGAAGATGGACAAAAGTGGGATGAAAATTTTACACAATGGAAGTTTGAAAAAGATGCAAAAACAGCTAATAGAGGAGATGTTAATAATATAAGTTTTGGTTTTTGGGATCAATTTTCAAAAGACTATTCTGTCGTATGGAAATACAATAAAGAAACCAATACTTATAAAAGAGAAAATGGAGGAGTTCCCCATATAGATAAAGATACAGGTAAGACTTTGGAGTTTAAAAATATTGTTGTTGCATACGCAGATGAGTCGTCAGCAAATGACGGATATTCAGGAGGTCATCTTTTATATGACGTAGTTGGTAGTGGAGATGGATATATATTTAGAAACGGAATCGCACAAGAGATTACATGGGAAAAAAAGAAAGAGGATGATGCAATGATTTTTATAGGGAAGGATGGTAAAGAAATAGATTTTACAGCTGGAAAAATATTTATTGAAATCTTACCTACGGGAAATGATGTAAAATACTAATAATGCTTGAACATATAATACCTTCAAAGACTAGAATTGCTATACTGGAACTTTTTTATCATAATCCAGAAAACTCATACTTTTTAAGAAAAGTAGTTAGAGAAGTAGGAAAAGAAGTTAATGCGGTCAAAAGAGAACTAGATATATTAGAAAAGGAAAAAGTACTTTTAAAAGAGAAAAGGCTTAATAAGGTATTTTTTACATTAAATAAAGGCTACATATTATATGAAGAGTTTTTAAGAATTTTTGCTAAAACAGGTAACTTAGCCACACTAATTTATGAGAATGTCACTAAATTAGGCAAAATTAAATTTATTGCACTATCTTTAAAATTTGTTAAAAAAGAATTGATAAAAGAAGATGAGGTATATCTTATTTTTGTAGGGTCTGTTGTTGTTCCTGAAGTAACAAGCATAATATCTAATGTTGAAAAAGAGTTTGGTACAGAGATTAATTATACCGTTATGAATGAAGATGAGTTTACATTTAGAAAGAAAAATAACGATCCATTTGTGTGGAGATTTTTAAAACAACCTAAAATAATGTTAATAGGACTAGAAGAAGATCTTCAGAAATGAAAACTCTAACCAAATTAATCGTATTGATTGTAGCTCTAATGGTATTGTGGATTGATATTCCTGCAAATACTCAAATATTTGGTAGAACCATAAATCCTCCTTTTAATCTAAGTATTAAATTAGGCCTTGATTTAAAAGGTGGAAGCCATTTAGCTTTTCAAGTAGATACCTCGAAGATTAAACCTGAAGATTTAGAAGATTCTCTAGAAGCAACAAGAGATGTAATTGAGCGAAGGGTAAACTTTTTCGGAATATCAGAACCTTCAGTGCAAACAGTAAAATCAGGACAAGACTATAAAATAGTAGTTGATCTTCCAGGAATAACAGATGTTCAAAGTGCAATTGATAAAATAGGAGCTACTGCGCAACTTACATTCAAGGAAGAAGCTCCTGATGTTAAATTAGGTACGACTAGTGCGTACTTAGCGTTTAAAAGTGAACCTGTTTTGACAGGTAAAAATGTTAAAAAAGCATCGGTATCATATGATAGTACTTCAGGCAAACCTCAAGTAGCATTAGAGTTTACAGCAGAAGGAAAAAAGAAATTTGCAGAAGCAACAAAAAGAAACGTAGGAAAACCAATAGGAATATTTTTAGATGAACTAGTTTTAAGCACACCAGTAGTACAGCAAGAAATTCTTGATGGGAATGCAGTAATAACTGGAAATTTTACAACAGATGAAGCTAAAAAACTCGCTCAACAGATTAACGGAGGAGCACTACCTGTTCCTATTATACTTGTAGAGCAAAGAAATATAGGACCAACTTTAGGCGCTCAAGAGATTTCAAAAAGTATTTATGCAGGGATTATTGGATTGTCTGCAGTCTTAATTTTTATGCTTGTATATTATGGAAAAATGGGAGTAGTTTCTAATATTGCACTTATAATATATGGTTTTTTATCGCTTGCAATATTTAAATTATTTTCAGTAGTATTAACGCTTTCTGGAGTTGCAGGATTTTTGTTATCGATTGGAATGGCTGTTGATTCAAATATCTTAATATTCGAAAGAATAAAAGAAGAGCTTCGTAAGAAAAAAGAGCTAGATATTGCTATTAGAGTAGGGTTTGGTAGAGCAATCGATGCAATTAAGGACGCAAATTTTACAACGCTAATGGTGGCTTTTATACTTTTTAATCCTCTAAACTGGGGTTTTCTACCGCAATTTGGACTGGTTCGAGGGTTTGCTCTGACTTTAATGATTGGAGTTGCAACAAGTTTATTTACAGGAGTTTTTATAACAAGGCGAATTATTAATTTGTTTTATAAACAAAAAAAATAAATGGTAGATTTTTTAAAATATAAATATTTGTATCTTGCAATTTCTTTAATTGTAATATTTAGTGGTTTCTTTTTTCTATTTCGATATGGGATATCGTTTTCAATTGATTTTACAGGTGGCTCTAATATCTCTTATTTATTTAATAAAACACCAGATAAAAAATTAATAGAAAGTGCGCTTTCTGATTCAAAAATTGACTATAACAAGATAGATATAAATAAAAATATCGTAAATTTGAAAACAGAACCAATAACAGAAAAAGTACAAACAAAATTAGCAAAAACCTTAGAGACAAAAACAAAATCGAAAATAGATATGCAACTTTTTGAAACTGTTGGCCCCTCTGTTGGGAAGGATACAATGAACAAGACTCTTACAGCAGCGGTTCTTGGTGTTTTAGTAATTCTTTCATATATAGGTTTTGCTTTTAAAGGGTTTAATTTTGCCTTATCTGCAATAATAGCTCTTTTTCATGACTTATTAGTATTGATAGGGGTATATACAATTATTGCCCATTTTTTTGGAGCAGAAATAGATACATTGTTTATCACAGCGGTTCTTACAACAATGTCTTTTTCTGTACACGATACAATAGTTATTTTTGACAAAATAAGAGAACATATAAAAGAAGAAGGAAAAGTTAATATTGGTTACATTACAAATAAAGCGCTTACAGAGACCATGGTAAGATCGCTTAACAATTCAATGACAATTGTTTTTATGCTTCTGGCTTTAATATTGTTTGGCGGAACTACTATAAAATTCTTTATAATTGCACTTCTTATTGGAACTATTACAGGGACTTATTCGTCTCCTTTTGTTGCGTCTCCACTTTTAGTATGGCTTGAAAAAAGAAAGAAAAAATGAACGATATAAGCATCACAATTTATAAGGTAGGAGAGCTCCAAACTAATTGTTACATTCTTTCAAAAGATAGTAAATGTTTAATATTTGACGCTGGTGATTCTGGGGATTTTATTCTTGAAAAAGCGTTAGAGAAAAAACTTAAACCGATTGCAATTTTTGCATCGCATGGGCACTTTGATCATGTGATGGCGGTTGGAGAAATTCAACTATCCTTTAATATTCCTTTTTATATTTCAAAAGAGGACTTGTTTCTTTTAGATAGAGCAGAAAAAACTGCGGAATTTTTTCTTCATAAAAAAATACCTTTTATACTCCCAAAAAATATTAAAAATTTAAAAGAAGGTAATTTTAAACTTGATGGTTTTAAGTTTAATATAGTAAAAACACCAGGTCATACTCCTGGCTCTACATGTTTTTATTTTGGAAGCTTTATTTTAACAGGAGACACTCTTTTTAAAGGAGCAGTAGGAAGATATGATTTTTCTTATTCAGATAAAAAGGAATTAAAGCGTTCAATTAATCGTTTATTTGAATTTCCCAATGAAACACTTGTTTATCCAGGTCATGAAAAGATAACTACTATTGGAATAGAGAGTACAAATCAAGTGATTTAATCATTCGAATGATTAAAATGATTTAAGTTTTTTAAGAAGAGCTTTTTTGTTATTTTTTATCTTACCAGCAACCACGTCATCAAATAGATTATTTAAAATTTTTCCGATTTCTTTTCCAGGTTTTAAATTTAAAGTTTTTATTACTTCGTTTCCATTAATTTTTAAATCTGATAAAGAAAACGGTTCTTTTTGTACATCCTGCAGTCTTTTTTTAAATAACTCAAGTCTCCAACTAGTTTCTCTTGCTCCACCGCCAAGCCTATCTCCAGTCCTTAGATCTAATATATCGTTTATTAAACCTATTCCAACATTTCTTATAAATCTTCTAATTGCTTTATCAGATTGTTCTTCAGATACAGTAAATTGGTGTTGACGAACCAGTGTTATAAGTTTTTTCTTATCAAGTCGTGACAATTTAAATCTGTCTGCAATTTTTTCTGATATCCTTTCACCAACAATTTCATGGTTATAAAAAGTTATAAGCTTTGTTTTAGGGTCTTTTCTAAAAGTTTTTGCTTTTCCTATATCATGTAGTAGAGCTGCAAATCTTGTAATTGTATCTTTTGACGGACAGTGTTTTAATGACATCACAAGATGTGTCCCTACGTCATAGACATGATGTCTTTTGGGACTTTTTTGAGGAATATCAAAACATTCTAAAATTTCAGGAAGAATACAATCCATTATATTAGTACTTCTTAAAAATAAAATTCCTTCAGCTGGATTATCTGATGCGATTATTTTAAAAAGTTCATCTCTTATGCGTTCAGCTGAAATGTTTTTAATGAGCTTTGCATTTTTCTTTATTGATTCCCTTGTTTTATCTTCTATTAAAAAACCAAGTTGCGAACTAAATCTAATAGCTCTCATAAGTCGAAGAGCATCTTCTGAAAATCTTTTTTCTGGATCACCAACAGATTTAATAAGTTTTTTCTGTATGTCCCCCTGTCCATTGTACGGATCGATAATATTTTTACCATCATAAGCGACGGCGTTTATAGTGAAGTCTCTTCTTCCTAGATCTTCTTCGATTGTATCTGCCCATTCCATATATGATGGGTGCCTTTTATCTTTATAATCAGATTCTTTTCTAAAAGTTGTGACTTCAAATACTCTCTTTTTACTTGCCCCTAACGTAGTCCCGAGTTCGTCTAGGGACGAAGTGGGGTTATCTTTCCATTCTACACCAACTGTACCAAATTGATTTTCATAAAAAGTTTTTGAAAATAGATTTACTATTTCCTGTGGTCTTGCATTTGTTGTAAAATCTGCAAAATCCCAAACGATTTCTTTCCTGATAATAAGATCTCTCACAGCGCCACCTACAAGATATATTTGAAAACCTTTATTTTTAAACACCTTCATGAAATCAGAAACATAATCTGGAATTTTAAGCATAAGATATTATAACTAATAACGTGTAACTTGAAACATGAAACGAAAAAACCCTCTTGACATTAATTAGCAGAGTTGGTATAGTATTGCTAATACGCTTTTAATATATAAATTATTTATGGAAGAATTAAATACAAGACAAATTGAAATTTTAAGAGCTTTAATTAGCGAATATTCAGAATCAGGTCTTCCTGTAGGATCAGAAATCCTTGAAAAAAAGTATAAGCTCGGTATTTCACCAGCTACAGTAAGAAATGAAATGGTTGAACTTGCTAAAAAAGGATATTTAACAAAAAGTTATTTTTCTTCGGGAAGAATTCCATCAGCAAAAGGATTTCGTTTTTATATAAATAATCTTATGGAGGAAAAAGGGCTATCTACAACAGATGAGATAGCCTTTAAAAATAGCATTTGGGATGATAGGAAAGATACCCAAAAACTTTTGTCGCATGCAGCAAAAATACTAGCCCAAAAAACAAATTTACTATCAGTAGCAGTAACCAATACAGGTGATCTATATTATTCTGGAGTTGCCAATCTTCTCATACTAGATGAGTTTGTAGATGTTAATATTTCAAGACCACTTTTTGAGATTATAGATAAACTTGATTATTGGGCTAGAATTATAGATCGTGCAGTTGAAGGTGAGACCGCTATTTTATATATGCTTGGGGAAGAAGATTTTAGCAACCCCCTGCTTGAAGAATGCGGAAGCGTATTTGGAGAGTTTAAAGGAAATAATTTTAAAGGTATAATTGGAGTGGTTGGACCAAAAAGAATGGATTATGATTCTCTAACTCCTCAAATAAAATATTTTTCGGAATTAATTGATGGTATTTTACAAGATAAAAGTATTTAATTATGGCAAAATCTAAAAATTATAAAAGTCTTTATTTAAGAGCATTAGCGGATTATCAGAACTTTGAAAAAAGAACAATGCAGGAAAAGGAAGAGTTAATTAGTTCAGCATCAAAAAGAATTATTATGAAGCTTTTATCATTGTTAGATAACCTTGAAAAAGCAGAGGTTTTTGTAAAAGATGAAGGATTAAAATTAATAAAAGAAGATTTAGAAAGGATATTAAAAGAAGAGGGACTTGAAGAGATAGAGGTTCAAGACAAGGTTTTTAACCCTGAAGTTGCAGAAGCAGTTGAAAAAATAATAGGTACAGAAGATAATAAAATAGTAGAGGTTATAAGAAAAGGTTATAAATTAAACGGCTTGGTTATTCAACCAGCACAAGTTAAAGTATCAATAAAAAAATAATATGTCAAAAATAATCGGAATCGATCTTGGAACCACAAATTCAGCAGTTGCTGTTATTGAAGGTGGTAAGCCAAAGATAATCCATTCAAGAGAAGGTAAAAATGTCATTCCTTCTGTTGTAGATCCTATTAAAAGAGTAGTTGGCGAAGTTGCAAAAAGACAACTTGTTATAAATCCTAAAAGAACAATTTATTCAATCAAGAGACTTATGGGAAGAAGATTTTCTGATGAGTCAGTCAAAGAAGATCTAAAAATACTTTCATATACAATTAAAGAAGGTAAAAGTCAGGCAGTGGTAGTTGAAGTTGAGGGAAAAGAGTTTACTCCACAAGAAATATCTGCAATGATTCTAAAAAAAATAAAAGAAGACGCTGAAAGTTATCTTGGAGAGAAAGTAGATAAGGCAGTGATAACAGTACCTGCATATTTTGATGATTCTGAAAGACAAGCTACGAAACAAGCTGGTGAGATTGCAGGGCTTGAAGTTGTGAGAATAATTAACGAACCAACAGCTGCGGCACTTGCATACGGTTTAGAAAAATCTCATGCACATACGATAGCGGTTTATGATCTTGGTGGAGGAACTTTTGATATAACAATACTTGAACTTGGAGAAGGGGTTTTTCAAGTAAAAGCAACAAATGGAGATACTCATCTTGGAGGTGACGATTTTGACAAAATACTTTTAGATTATATAGCAGAAGAATTTCAAAAAGAAAATGGAGTTGATTTAAGAAAAGATGCACAAGCACTTCAAAGACTTCGAGATGCTGCTGAAAAAGCAAAAATAGAACTTTCTACATCACTTGAAGCAGAAATAAATTTACCATTTGTTACTGTAAAAGATAATCAGCCACAACATTTAGTAATGAAAATTACAAGATCAAAGTTTGAATCTTTAGTTTCTGATCTTATCGAAAAAACACTTGGACCTGTAAAAGAATGCTTAAAAGATGCAAAAGTAGAAACATCAGGAATAGATGAAATAATAATGGTTGGAGGGATGACAAGAATACCAAAGGTTATTGCAAAGGTAAAGGAATTTTTTGGTAAAGAACCAAATAAATCAGTAAATCCAGATGAAGTCGTTGCTATTGGTGCAGCGATACAGGCAGGAGTATTGACAGGAGAAACAAAAGATGTTGTGTTGCTTGATGTTACTCCTTTAACATTAGGGGTTGAAACATTGGGAGGAGTTACAACACCTCTCATCCAAAAAAATACAACAATACCATCTTCAAAAGCAGAAATTTTTTCAACAGCAGGAGATAATCAAACACAAGTTGAAATCAATGTTCTTCAGGGAGAAAGACCACTTGCAAAAGATAATAAATCTTTAGGGAGATTCATACTTGAAGGAATCCCACCAGCACCAAGGGGAGTGCCACAAGTAGAAGTTACTTTTGATATTGATGCAAGTGGAATTTTGAAAGTATCAGCAAAAGATAAAGCCACTGGTAAGAGTCAATCTATTCAGATAACTGGATCAACAGGCTTATCAAAAGATGAAATTGAGAAGATGAAAGAAGACGCTGATAAACATTCTGAAGAAGATAAAAAAGAAAAAGAAAAAATAGAAGCAAAAAATCAAGCGGAAAATATGGTGTACGTTGCTGAAAAATCACTTAAAGATGCAGGTGATAAGGTAAAACCAGAAGTAAAAGAAGAAGTGGAGAAAAACATAAAAGAATTAAAAGATACTTTAGAAAAAGGAGAGGTAACGGAATTGCAAGAAAAAACAAATACTCTTTCACAATCTTTACAAAAAATAGGACAGAGCATGTATGAAAAAAAAGGAAAAGAAGAGACAGGTAAAGAAAAAGGAAAAGAAGAAGATAAAAAGAATGGTGAAAAAACAACTGAAGATAAGAATGTTGAAGAGGGTGAGGTAGTGAATTAATTGAAAATATGGCTGACTTCTATGATATTCTTGGTGTCTCAAAGAATGCAACATCACAAGAAATAAAAACTGCGTATAGAAAACTTGCTTTAAAATGGCATCCTGATAAAAATAAATCAAAAGATGCAGAGGTTAAATTTAAGGAGATTAATAAAGCGTATGAAGTGCTTTCAGATCCAAAGAAAAAAGAAACATATGACCAGTATGGTGAAGCAGCATTTTCTCATGGACAGGCAGGAGGTCAATCTTATAACTATAATCAAGGCCCATTTAGCTACACATATTCATCAGGAGGTAATCCTTTTGAAAATATAGATTTTGGTGGATTTTCAGACCCTTTTGATATTTTTGAACAATTTTTTGGATTTCAATCTCCATTTTCTCAAGCTAAAAGAAAGCAAGTTTATCAAATTGAGATAGATTTTGACGAAGCTGTTAATGGAGTAGAAAAACAGGTTTCTATAAACGAAAGTAGAAAAAAGATAAAAATTCCTGCCGGAATTGCAGACGGAAACAGAATACGATTTGCAGATTTTGATCTAGCTGTGAAAGTAAGAAACAGTTCTAAATTTAGAAGAGAAGGTCAAGATGTATATATTGAAAAAGAAATAAGTTTTAGACAAGCGGTTTTGGGAGATGTTATAGAAGTTGAAACACTTAAAAAACCAATTAAATTAAAAGTAAGAAGAGGAACACAACCAGGTACGTTAATTAGAATTAGGGGAGAAGGAATAGTTTATCCAAACACACATCATAAAGGTGATATTTATGTGATATTAAAAATAAAAATTCCTCAGAAAACTTCAGGAAAGGCGAGAAAACTTCTAGAAGAACTTGAAAAAGAGCTATAATAAAACTTCATATGAAAGAGAGCGTAGGAAACTTAAAAAAAGGAGAATTCGTAAATTACAGAGAGAGCATTTGGCAAATAGTTAATAAAAGTTTTTCCTTTCAGGGAAGAGGACTTGCGAATGTTAAACTTAAATTGAAGAATATTTTAGAAAATAAATCTATAGAACTTACTATAAAATCAGGTCAAGAGCTTGAAGTGATAGATATAAGTTCTGTGAAAATGAACTATTTATATCAGGACAATGCTTTTATATATTTTATAGATGACAGTTTTGAACAATTTTCTATTTCTAAAAAGAACATTGGTGATTTTTCTCATTATTTAATTGAAGGAGAAAAGTATTTTGTTATTATGCACGCAAATAGCGCTGTTAACTTAAAATTGCCGGAAAAAGTAACACTAAAAGTTGTAGAAGCTCCAAATGCAGTAAAGGGAGACACTACAACATCTGCTAAAAAAATCGTTAAAACACAAACAGGCCTTAAACTATTAGTTCCTTTATTTATAAAACAAGGTGATCAGATTTCTGTAAATCCACAAACAGGAGAATATATAGAAAGAAAAAATTCATAAATTTATATTATGTTGACAGTCGGAAAAATACTTAAATCGGAAAGAGAAAAAAAGAATCTTAAAATAGAAGATGTTGAAAAAGAAATTAAAATAAGAAACAAATATCTTCAAGCGATTGAAAACGATGATTGGAGACTTTTTTCTTCAAAAGTTTATATTGCAGGAATCATAAGAAACTATTCAAAATTTTTAGACCTTAATCCAGACAAGTTACTCGCTTTTTTTAGACGAGAATATGCAAGAAAAGAAGATATGTCTTTTAAAAAGAAGATCTCTTCTAAATATTTGACTCCTCAAACAAAAAAGATAATTACATATTCAATAGTTCTTATGATATTTGCATTTGTCTATTATTTTGGATATCAGCTAAATAGATATCTTTCACCTCCAAAAGCAGAAATATTATCTCCTAGCTCTCATACCTTTAAAAGACAAGATAGGGTAGAGATTGTAGGAAAGACAGAAAAAGAAGCGGTAATTAAAATTTTTGGAGAAAGAATTTATCAAGATGATAAAGGAATATTTAGCTATGAACTTCCATTAAAGGAAGGAATAAATAAACTAACAATTGAAGTTGAAGGAGCAAACGGCAAAACAACCACCCTAAAAGAAGAATATATTCTTAAAAAGTAATTGATTATTTTTGTAACGCTATAGATCTTGCATGACCTATTCTTAAATAAAAATCACCGTTTTCTAAAGGTGTATGAAAAATACAAATAGGTCTTATTGATAAACTTGATCCGAAACTTTTCATAAATAAATCAGCACTATTTTCAACTTGTCTGTATTTTTTTGCCCTTGATAGTTGTCGATTACTTGCGTGTTCAATTATAATAATATTTCCTTTTGCAGTTATTCCTATAGCATCTGCTAGGCCCCCAAATTTATTTTCTCCATTATCAAGCTCAACTTCTAAGTAACTTTTTGGTTTGATAATAGCTCTTCCTTTTTCACTTTCTAATATTGGGGATATAAGTTCCCAAAACGTTTGCACGAGTTCTTGAGATTGTCTATGTATAGGATCTATTCCTCCGGGGTTATATATATGTTCAGATAAATTATTTAATTTAACCGCAAGGTGATTATAATCAAAGTGATATGAGGGTTCTTTTAATTGTAACCTTTGTTTATTATTATTAAGAATTATTATATTAGGTTTTTCATTTAACGATCTTAAAAAATAATATTCTCCTGATGCGTCTTGACCAACTTCAAAAATTGCACCAGTTCTATTTTGATTTAATAATAAAGCTTGTTTTGGCGTTGTAGTTTCTGGTAAAAATAAGTTTGGTTTTTGAAGATCTCCTGGGATTGAAAATTTAATTTCTGCAACCACTATAGTTTAGTATAAATAATTTATTTAAGAGATACCAGTGATTATTTTATTACTTGAGTTTCAATTGGATTATAGTTTCCGAGTATATAAAAAGAAAATCGTTTTAATCAAACAAGAAGAGTTGGTTTACTTTTTTAAGAAATTTTTTTACCGCCCCTTCTTCAATCTGCCTAATTCTTTCTGCTGTTAGCTTATATTTTTTCCCTATTTTTATCAGAGTCTTTTTTTGGAGCCTTGCCACTAAAATATTTTTCTCTTTTGGGCTAAGTGCCTTATCTTTTTTTACAATCTTTATAAAGTATCTTAACGTTTCATTACCAATCATAAAACCAATTAGATAATTTTGTTGACAAATTATAATACAAAGTGCATACTTTTTGTATAAATACAAAATTAAAGGAGGTGATAATGTGAACTTTTTTGGAAGATTTATTGATTTATCTTTAGTTACCGCAGTTGTCTTTTATATAGTATATCTATTTTTTGGGCGGTTTATAGTTTTTGGCAATGTAGTAGCAAATCCGGCAGAGGCGATAATCATGTCCTCTTTGATAGTTGGTTTTGTTTCATCAATCATAGTTGAACTAAGTAAAAAAGGAGTAAGAAAATATTCGCCAAATGCATGGATGCTTATTTATTGGGCTGCTATAACACTTACCATTTATTTTATGGCTAGAACACCTGTAGCTGAGAAGATAGGAGTAGGTATCGCTGCATTTTGGGTAGCTATTATTGTAGGTTTTTTTGTACACTTTGGCCATTATTCAATGGGCCATCACAAACATTTAAAAAGATAACGTAATTGTTTAAGAACCTATAATGACTGTGACATCAAACTCACTTGAAGATTCGAGAGTGCCAGTTTCGTCATTAACCGTATATTTATCTCCTAAATCATTTTTTATATCATTTAAGTAATCTGATCTTGAAGATTTGATATTTATAGTTGCTCCTTGATAGTCATAATTATCTGCATTTCCTGTAATAACTACTGTATATCCTAAATCTTTTAGAAACGTTTGAGCTTCACCTGCGACTCCTGGTGTACCGCTACCATTTAACACTTGGACATTGAGTGCTTTTCTAGAAGAAACTACTCCAGTAGTAGGTAGGGGTGAAGGAGTTGGTGTTTCATCTGTTTGTTCTTCTTCGACTGTTGGAGTTATATCTTCTTCACTTAGAGTTGGAGATGGCTTTTCTGTTGGAATAATGACCCTTTCTTCTGTTACAGATGATTCTTGATCGTTACTATTTGCTTTTTGAAATAAGAAAAAGCCTCCAATTAAAAGTAAAACAACGATTATCGCAATAATTAGCTTTGTTTTGTCTTTTTTGATAGGAGTTGAAGATTGCACTGATATTGGTCTAAATTCTGAGTCATCCATATTCAAGGTTTATTATAAGACAATATATCAAGATGTCAACTATTTTAAGCAAAAAAATTGAATAATAGACCTATTAATGTATAATATGGGCCTATGGCTATAACTGAAAGACCAGTGGGATTGGAGCTTACTCCTTTAGTTCCACCTATTAGCATTCTTAAAGATAGAATTCAAGAACTTGCACTTCGTGGAAAAGAGCCTATTGTACAAGCAAGTACAAAATGGGGACAGATAGATTTAGTTGACGGATTTAGAGTAGTTAATAAAGCTATGTTTTTTCCAAAAAAAACTTTGGGAGATTTTGATAATAATAAAACAATTGAAGAGGATCCAAGTAAGAGTGATACTGAAAAAATTATTTTACTTAGAGAAATACATAGTGTTGGCACAGAAGACACAGAAGACAGAGTAGTTTTCAGTTATTTAATTAATTTTGTTGAAGGAGAAAATCCTACAATTATGATGTTTCTAAAAAATTTAGTTGCTATTGACGCTACTCAAATTGTTTCTATGCGATTACCTGAAGTTAAAGATAGCTTACCAACCCTAATTTATACGGGCGATTTTCCTTATATAGATAGTCATACTTTTATGCTATCTCAAGAGTCTGAAAGATCGAGAGAATTTATTGAAAAGCTTATAAAAACTTTACAAGACGAGAATTTGGAATTAATACAAGACGAAGCTTTGCCCGATTCTGAAATTTCTGAATAGTAAAGTGATTATTGAAAGACTCTAATCGCTTTACAATAATAGTAGTTTTTTCTATTATTATCATATTGTGAATAATAAATTTAATCCATCAAACTTTTTTGATCTTTCAAAAATAACATTTGCTGAGATATTTAATAGTGTTGAAAATGTATGGGAGCTAGTCCCAAAAATTCTACCCTACGTCCAATTAAAATCAAAAGAGAAACCAATAATTGGAAAAAACACAATTATTAAAGAAAATGTTGTATTTGAAGGACTATGCATTATTGGAGATAACTGCACAATTGGACCAAACGCTTATATTAGAAGTGGAGTGATAATAGGTGATAGCGTAAAGGTAGGATTTTCATGTGAGGTAAAAAACTCTATTATTTTAAATAATACTTTAATATCTCATCTTAATTATGTTGGAAATAGCATTATTGGTTCAAACGTTAATCTTGCGGGGGGTACAATATGTGCTAATTTTCGATTTGATGGTAAAGTTATTGAAGTAAAAGATGGAGATAAAAGATATAATACAAATCTTGAAAAGTTTGGGTGTGTAATTGGAGATAATACAAAAACAGGAGTTAACTCAATTTTAAACCCTGGAACAATTATTGGTAAAAATTCTACTATTTGGCCTTTAATTGACGTATATGGAACACACAAAAATAATGAGGTTATAAAATGAAAAAAAAAGTCCTACTTCTTGATATTGATGGCACGATTTATGACGTTCCAAAATCAAAAAAAATGTTTCAAAATGATTTATATAAAAATTTAAATATTAAAAAAAATATTTTGTTTCCCAAAATTGACCAATCTTTTTATGAAATAAGGGAAAAAACAAGATATTTTGATCCATCAATTTTTGCAGAAATATTATCAAATAAATTAAATTTAAATAATAAAAAAGAAATAAAAAAAGCCATATGGGATATAGATAAATTTAACAAATGTCTTTATCATGATTCCAAAGCTTTCTTAAGTCGTATTTATAAAAATTTAAATATACTTATATTTTCTACTGGGGACAAGACATTTCAATCTTTAAAGTTAAATTCAATAAAAAAATATATTAAAAAAAACAATATATATATTTTCACAAATAAAAAGTTAAAACTTAAAAGATTGATTAGTAAATTAAAGAACCAAGTAATTTTTGTTATTGACGACTCACCTGAAGTTATTAACTTGGCTAAAAAATATAACAAAAGTATTGTTGCAATCTTAATAAAAAGAAGAATTTGTAATACAAATTACAATTACAAAAAGAAAAATTTGGCTGATTATAAAGTGAAAAACCTAATATCAGCTGTTAAAATAGTCCAATCTTATTAAATCTGATACATTAAATGAAAAAAAGGAAGATAACAACTATTGGTGGAGGAACAGGTAGTTTTACCACACTTCTTGGTTTAAAAAAATATCCAGTTCAATTAAGCGCAATAGTTACGATGATGGATGACGGAGGCTCATCAGGAAGATTAAAAGATGAACTTGGAGTTTTACCACCCGGAGATATTAGACAATGTATAACAGCACTTGCTAAATCAACAATTCTTTTAAGAGAACTCTTTAACTACAGATATTCGCTAGGAGAACTTAAAGGACATACATTTGGAAATATATTTTTATCTACCTTAGAGAAGCAGACAGGGAGTATTAAACAAGCAATAAAAGTTGTTGGAAATATTTTAAATATTAAAGGTAACGTGATACCTGTAACTTATGAAAGATCCATACTTTGTGTTGAACTTGATGATGGAAAAATAATAAAAGGAGAACATCATATAGATGTATCAGATAATATAAAAGAAAGAAATAGAATAAAAAAAGCATTTTTAAATCCAAAACCAAAACCTAGTAAAGACGCTATTGACGCTATGTTTTCATCAGACTATATTTTGGTAGGACCAGGAGACTTATATACAAGTGTAATTCCAAATTTACTAGTTCCAGGAATTTCTAAAGCATTAAAAAAAACTAAAGCGAAGATAATCTACGTGATGAATATCATGACAAAATTTGGGCAAACAACAAACTATAGTGCAAACGATCATATAAAAGACCTTGAAAAATATATTGGGAAAGGTGTTATTGATATAGTTTTAATAAATAATGAAAAACCATCTTCTAAAGCACTTGCATGGTATGAAAATTTTAAAGAAGTTCCTGTAATTGATGACGTTAACGAGTCAAAAAGTTTTAAAATCTATAGAGCGCGATTGATAAAAGACTTACTAATTAATGGGAAAGCGCAAGGAGACAGTTTAAGACGAGGTATTATTCGCCATGATCCAAATAAACTAGCAAAAAAGATAATGAGAATAATTTCTGAAAATTGAATTTAACGCTTCTTTATAATACAATTTTCTCCTATGCGTCAAGTAAGTAAAATAAGATTGATAATTTTTACAATTTTATTATTTTCAATCGCTACCTTTGCGATAATTCGATATCTAATAATAGATAAATCAAGAAGAGAAGGAGTGTTAGCTATAGTGTCATCACCAATTGCTTCTGTTTTTATCAATAATGAAGCAATAAACAGATTAACTCCTTTTGAAAAGAAATTTAAACCTGGAGAATATTTGATAAAACTTATTCCACAAGGTGATGCTACAGCATCTGCGACATGGGAAGATAAGGTTAATATTTATGCGAATTCTAAAACCTATATAAATAGAGAGTTAGGTTCCTCAAGGGTTACATCTTCAGGCGAAATACTTACATCAACTTTTATGAAGGAAAAACCAGAAAAATCAAATTTAGGAGAAATTCTTATTGAGACAGACCCAGTAGGCGCAATTATTAAATTAGATAATGATGAAAAAGGAGTAGCTCCGTTATTATTGTCAGGCGTATTAAAGGGAACTCATGAGTTAAACATACTGCTCCCAGGATTTTTTCCAAGAACAAAAAAAATAAATGTAGACGCAGGTTATCGTGTTAATGCAAGGTTTAAGTTAGCGGTAGATCAAAGTCAAAAGCCCGTATCTCAAGCAAGCAAATCTGCTTCTATAGATGAAACTACAAAAGAGATAGAAGTAATAGATACGGAAGTAGGATTTTTGAGAGTAAGACAAGAGCCCTCGGTAAATTCAGATGAGATTGGTAGGGTTAATCCAGGAGATAAATTTACAATTATTGAAGAAGCTTCTGGTTGGATTAAAATAGAATATGAACCTAGTAAAGAAGGCTGGGTTTCAAAAACTTATACTAAAGAAATAAAGTAAACTTTAGCTTTTTTTGCCTTTTGATTTCCAAATAAATTTATTATATAAAAAGTAAGTAAGAGGTACGATTATAAAAGCTAATATAAAAAACTTATATATATACCAGTATTTTTCTCCAAAAAAACCTGCAAACATCTGTATTCCAACTAATTGAATAAATAAGGAAATAGATTGAATAAGATTAAATTTTAAAAAACTACTGGCGTAAGTATGTTTTTTTGTCTCTAACTTTTTGTGAGAAAAACTCCAAAAATTATTCATTAAAAAATTAAAGATAATTGAAGTTTCTACACTGATTAATGTAGATAGCCAAATTGAAAATTTTATTACTTCAATAAACGCAAAAGATACAGAAAAATCTATAATCGCAGATACCCCACCAACAACAGCGTATTTTATAAAGGAAGAGTTAGAAAATACATAAAGTAATGTTTGAGTTATGAATTGTGTAGAATTTATTTTTGAGATACCTTCAATTCTATCTGTAAAATGAATCGGAATTTCTTTGACCTGTGCATTATTTTTTAAAGCCTCATTAAGCGTTGCTACTTGAAAAACATAACCTGAATAATTATCTACTTTATTGACATATCTTTTAACAACCCAAGACTTAATAGCTCTATATCCGCTGGTCCAGTCAGAAATCATTGGCTTAGCAAATCCAAATTTTATTATTATATTTCCAAGAATCGAAAATAATTTTCTTTTAAAACTCCAGTCTTTTGGAATAGAGCCACCTTTTGAATACCTAGTTCCAATAACAAAATCAGCACCCTCTTCAATTTTCTTTAAAAACTCCGGAATTTTTTTAGGATCGTGAGAAAGATCTGCATCCATTTCAAATAAAACATAAGGGTCTAAATTATTTAAAGCATATTGAAATCCTTTTGAATAAGCTTTTCCTAAACCTTCTTTACTTGTTTGAATAAGAAAAATATTTTTATTTATTTTTTGAAAGTTTTTTACAATACTTGCAGTATTATCTGGAGATTTACTATCTACAACAAGAATTTGTAATTTCCAGTGAGCGAGATTATTTTGTAGACTAAATATTTCTTGAAGAAGGTTTTTAATATTACTCGCTTCATTATAAGTAGGAATTACAATAACAGCTATTCTCATACATTTTTTAAGCAATTTATCATTTTTTGGATTCCCACATTCAAAGAAATTTTTGGTTCCCATCTAAGAATTTCTTTAGCAAGAGATATGTCAGGTTTTCTTTTTTGAGGATCATCTTTAGGTAGGTCTTCGTTAAATACTATATTACTTGAAGAAATTGTTAGCTCTTTTACTATTTGCGCATATTCCAGTACAGTATGTTCGTCTGGAGAGCCAATATTAACAATATTACCCTTTGTGTTTTTTTCAAACATAAGTTTTACTAATCCATCGATAGTATCATCTACGAAGCATAAAGACCTAGTTTGTTTTCCATCACCAAAAACTGTAATAGGTTCATTTTTTAGTGCTTGTGTTATAAAAGACACCAACATTCTCATGTCGCTTTTTAGCATTCGTGGTCCATAAGTATTAAAAATTCTAGCTATTCTTGCGTTTACTAGATTATTTCTATAAAAGTGAGCTGTTATAGTTTCACCGAATCTTTTTGCTTCATCATAGACTGATCGGGGACCAGTTGTTGAAACATTGCCATTGTATGACTCTTTTTGAGGATGTTCTTGAGGATCGCCGTAAACTTCTGAAGTTGATGCGAATAAAAACATTGCGTTATTTTTTTGACAGAACTTCAGCATCTCATATGTCCCTTGAGTATTTACCAGCATTGTTTCAACAGGAAGAGCATGATAGCTAATTTTGCTATGATGATTTGGTGAAGCAGGGGAAGCTAAATGAAAAAGTGCATCTGCTGATAAGGCATTTGGAAGAGGTTTTATTACATCATGTTGTATAAAACTAAATAAGTCCTGTTTAAGCAGATGTTCAATATTTTTTTTAGATCCAGAAATCAGATTGTCAATACAAATTACTTCATGTTTATCATTAAGAAGTCTTTCGCAAAGATAAGAACCAATAAAACCTGCGCCACCTGTTACTATTATTTTCATAAAGTCTTTCTTCCAACAGAAAAATATTTAAATCCAAGTCCTTTCATATTTAACGGATTATAGATATTTCTACCATCAAAAATAATTTTGTCTTTAAGTAGTTTTTTTATTTTTATAAAATCAGCTTCTCTAAATTGATTCCATTCAGATAATATGCAAAGCGCATTACAATCTTTTAAGACAGAGTACTGATCTTTTCCGTAAGATATTTTGTCTTCAAAAATCTTTTTAATATTTTCTTGAGCTACAGGATCATATACTTTGAGCTTGTAACCTTTTTTTAATAGATTTTTAATTATATAGACAGATGGAGCTTCTCTAATATCGTCGGTATCTGGTTTAAAACTTAGACCCCATAGACAGATTGTTTTACCAATTTCTATATTTGAGGTAATTTTTTTTATAAATCTTTCTCTGGAATCGGTGTTTATATCTCGGACTGATTTTAATAGTATAGGGTCTATATCAAGACTATTTGATATATGTATGAGCGCATTAACATCTTTTGGAAGACAAGATCCTCCAAAACCTAATCCTGGATAAAGGAAGGAGCGACCTATTCTTTTATCAAGACCAACAGCATTCATAATCGCTTCTACATCAGCCCCAGATTTTTCTGCAAATTCAGCAAACAAGTTTGCAAAAGATATTTTTGTTGCCAACATAGCATTTGATGCATATTTAATAAGTTCAGCAGATGCAATATCTGTAAGTATCCTCTTGCCGCTGATTGGTTTATGAAGGTTAAGGAGTACCTCTCTAGCTTTTTTTGAGTCGGTTCCAATAACCACCCTATCAGGATTGAACGTATCGTTTACGGCGGATCCTTCTCTTAAAAATTCAGGAGAAGAAGCGATATCAAATTTTATATGTTTATTTTTAGATAAGTATTTATTTAAAAGTTTGTAGATTTTATTATTTGTTCCAACAGGAACTGTACTTTTGCAGCATACCACGGTATATCCATTTTTAAGGTGAGTTGATAATTTTTCTACAACTTCAAAAACAGAACTTAAATCTGCCTCTCCGCTATCAGCCATTGGTGTTCCAACGGCAATAAATACGACGTCAGACTTTGGAATACATTCTTTATAATCAGTAGTAAATTTAAGTCTATTTTCTTTAAGGTTTTTTTTAAGAAGAGCTTCTAGAGCAGGCTCATAAATTATAGGGTCACCACTTTTTAGTTTGTTAATTTTTTCTTGCGTACGACCCAATACATATACCTCATTTCCAAAATCAGCAAAAACGCACGCTGTTACAAGTCCAACATAACCGTGTCCAATGAAAGTGATAGTCATAACTTTAAATATTACTTTATAGGGTTAATAATTTCAAACAAGCTGTTTAACTATTTCATCAAGACCTTGTTCAAAGGTCTTCATTTTATAAAAATTATTTTTTATGCTTTTCATTGCAGAATATTGAGGCCTTATTGTCGCATAATCTTTAAAATAAGATGAAAAACTTAAAGGTTTGACAAGATCTGGATCTAAATTAAATTTTTGCGCAATGAGTTTAGAAGCATTATATGGTGTTAAGCTATCCGACCCAACAATATGATATATTTCAGGACTATAGTTTTGTAGAAGATGTTTTAGAGCTTGTGCTATATCGTCTATAAACGTTGGCGTGATAAACGAATCTGTAACTGCATTTATTTCTTGCCCTCTTTCTAATATTAACCTTATTGATGAGACAAAATCTTTTTTATCTTCAAATTGTGCTCTGTAAGGGTAGGCGATTCTTAGAATCATACCTTTATTATTTACTATTTTTTCTCCTTCATATTTTGTTTTTGCATAAACACCTTTAGGATTAGGTTTTGAGTCTTCCACGTAGACAATCTCTTTATCTACTCCTGAAAAAACATAGTCAGTTGAGATATATACAAACTTTTTACCTTTTTTTAAAACAGAATTAAAAACATTTCTTGTGCCATTGACATTAATATTATGTGCGAGGTCTTTTTCAAGCTCCGCTCCATTTACGTTTGTATAAGCTCCAAGATGCAAAAATATATCAAAATCTTTTGATTTTACAAATTGCCCAACTTTTACCTTATCTATAAAATCAACTTCGGTTGCAAGAAGAGGGATAAAATTAAAATCAAGCCTTAATAGGTCAGTAATTCTTGATCCAACAAGGCCCGTGGAACCAGATATTAATATGTTTTTCATTTGGTTTCATATTGAAGTTTATAATAATTTTTATATTCACCTGATTTAACTCTTTTCCACCAATTTGAGTTATTTTTATACCATTTTATTGTTTTTTCTAATGCGTTTCCAAAATCAGCTTCTGGTTTCCAACCTAACTCTTTATTTATTTTTGTCCAATCAACACTATATTTTCTATCATGACCTGGTCGATCTTTTACAAATTCAATATCATTTTCACTTTTACCCATAATTTTAATTATTTTTTTTGCTATTTCTAAATTTGTTATATCTTCAACCATTCCACCAATAAGATATGTTTCTCCAACTTTGCCGTCTTTTAAGATTAAGTCAATTGCTCGACAATGATCTTTTACATAAAGCCAATCTCTAATATAAAGACCATCTCCGTAAATTGGAATTTTTTTGTTTTCTATTAAGTTTGTGATAGCGAGTGGAAATAATTTTTCTGGAAATTGATATTCACCAAAGTTATTAGAACAATTTGATATTGTTATTGGTAAACCATAAGTAGTATAAAAAGCATTAACAAGATGATCAGAGCCGGCTTTTGACGCTGCATAGGGACTTCTAGGATTATATTTGGTTTCTTCATTAAATTTTTGATTTGAATCTAAATCGATAGATCCGAAAACTTCATCTGTTGATATATGATGAAATCTTTTAACCTTATTTTTTAAAGCAATTTTTAAAAGAAGATATGTTCCTTCAATATTTGTTTTTATAAAGGGATCTGGATCAAGGATTGATCTGTCAACATGCGAATCCGCAGCAAAATGGACAACAACATCAATATCTTTCATTATTTTTTCAATTAACTCAATATTGCAGATATCTCCATGAACGAATGAATAATTACTTTTAGTCTCTATTGTTTTATGATTTTCCAGATTTCCGGCATAAGTTAATTTATCGAAATTTATTATCTGATCTTCTGGATATTTATCAAGCCAGTAATGAATAAAATTGGATCCAATAAACCCTGCGCCCCCAGTAACAAATAATCTCATAGATTAATTCTAATACAAATTAAAATTATATTAATTAGTTTTTAAATTTGGTTGATTGATAAGGTTTTCAAGGATTTGCCAACGTCTTTTTTTCTCGCCATATTTTATATCGTCTATAAAAGCTTTTGAAGCGGTTGTTATTTGTCTTTGAGAATACATAGAAACATAAGCTTTTTCAAAGCCAATTTCTTTTGCAAGTTTTACAGTATTTTCGAATTGATGCTTTGTTTCTCCACAAAATCCGACAATTATATCTGTTGTAAATTTTGCATTTTGAATCTTATTTCTAATTTTTTTTATCAAGTCAACGTAATCTTTTTTTGTATACCATCTATTCATTCTTTGCAGAATCTTATCGTCGCCTGATTGTACAGGGAGATGTATTAGGCGACTAATATTTTTATATTTTGAAATAATATTAATTAGTTCGTCTGAAAAATCCCAAGGATTTGAAGACATAAAACTAATTTCGTCAAAACCCATTTTTGCTACTGCCTCAATAAGATATGGAAATAGTGTTGGAATTCTGTATCTTCCAAGATGTTTTACATATATCGGTTCAATATCCTTCCCCTTATATTTAAAAGAAACCTTTATTCTTACCGGTGCAAGTTCCTTTTTATTAAAATATGTTTTGTCTTTAAGATCTCTAATGGTTTGAATATTTTCAGTTCCCAATATTAAATCTGACCCATATGAATTAACGTTTTGTCCAAGTAGGGTTATATTTTTATATCCTTTTGATTTTAAATCTTCGCATTCTGAAAGAATTTCGTGAAAGGGCCTACTTATTTCTCTACCTCGCGTATACGGAACAACGCAAAATGTACAAAAATTATTACAACCGTTTGAAATAGGTACCCATGCATGAGTAGAACTTTGCCTGATTGGTTCATTGTCGAACCCAACTTCTTCAATTGGCATAAATTCATCTACCTGAGGCATTAATTGTCGAATTCTTTGGAGATATTTTCCTAACTTGTCTCTATGAGCCATGCCTACCATACATCCAGTTACAATAAGTTTAAAAAATTCACCTCTTTTTTCTTTTTTTTTCTTTAGTTTCCCCAGATTGTTAACTAGGCCATAAACTCTATTTTCTGCAGATTGTCTGATAATACAAGTATTTACGATTACATAGTTAGCTTTTTCTATAATTTCGGTTTTTTTTAAACCTCTTGAACTAAAAGAAGAAGCAATACGTTGTGAGTCTGCAGAATTTTGCTGACACCCGAAGGTCTTTATGTAAAAATACATTTTTATTAACCAACTTATGAGCTATTTGATGCTTTTGCTTCTCTTATTTTTAGTTGGTTAATTATGAAAATAAAAGAGAGCAATATAATAGCTACAGTAATAAATGCAATGAACTTTTGTATTCCTGTTAAAAATAAACTTGCGATTCCTAATATAAACGTTATTACCCAATAAAAGATTGCAATTCTTCTTCGACCCCAACCGATCTCAAGAAGTCTATGATGAAAATGTCCCCAATCTGCTTTAAATGGTGACTTTTTGTTTTTTATTCTTCTTAAAATACTATACACAGCGTCAATTGATGGGATAGCAAGTATCAATAATGCAGTTCCAATTTTTCCAAAAGAAAGAATAGAAAGTATTCCAAGAATAAACCCTGCAAAACTTCCTCCACCGTAACCCGGCATAATTTTTTGAGGGTAAAAATTATGAGGAAGGAAACCTAAAAAAGCACCTGCGGTTATAAAAGAGATAAGCACTACGGTTTGAGCTGAAATATCATGGGCTGTAAACCTTTGAGCAAGAAGTCCTAAGAATATAGCAGCTATTGCTACAAATCCAGGAAGTTGTCCATCTACTCCCTTGCTCCAGTTAATCATATTTGTTGTCCATGTTAGCCAAACGATAGCTAGTAAATCTCCCCAAACTAATATATTGTGAGGGCCAAAAAAATTAAGAGCAATTTGGAATTGGTCAAGTCTTATTGGGTTTCCAAAAGGATTTGATATAAACGGAATTCCAAGACCGAAACTTATGACAATTCCTGAAATAACTAAATTTGCGACAAATCTATAATATGCAGAGATATCATACAGATCGTCAAGCAAACCTATAATAACAAGTAAAAAGCTTGCAATCAATATTCCAATTACAATCTTATTTATTTCTACAAATAAAAGTATTCCTAATAAAAATGCTAGAAAAATAGGTAAACCACCACCTCTTGGAACAATACCTTTGTGAGTATGGGCAGGGTGACTTCTTTTTTTAGTGTCTGTTGTAAGGTTTATTTTTTTTGCAATTTTTATTGTAGGTATAGTAAGAAGGTAAGAAAATATAAACGAAGTAATAAGTACTATTAGATAGATCATTATTTAAGTTACTAAAAATATAATCTTTACGAAGATTAAAGTAAAAGATGTAATTAATAACAGTTTAAAGTAATAGATTATTTTTTCTACAAATTCATTACCTAAAAAATATCTCTTGTAAATATAGGAATTTGCGTAAAATAATAAATTCATTAATAATGGAAGTAAAAATATAAACCACCAATCTGCTATTTGAGCATCCCCAGCGGCTTTAGAGTAAAAAAAAGGAATTTCTGGTGGCAATTTGCTTAATTTGAAAAAGAAAGATAATAGCATTACCAAATTTGCGATGATTAAATAAAAAATCATATTTCAGTTTTTTAATATTAATAAACTCTTTTAACTGGGTACTTTTTACACATTTGCAAAACTTCTTTTTTAAGAGTGCTGATAATTTTAGTGTTATTTATTATGTGTTTTCTTATTTTTCTCTTTTTTTCTTCATCTCGAGTTATTCCCATTCTTTTTTTTGTTTGTGAAATCGCATCGGTAAGTTTAGATATAAATTTTGCAATTTGAATCATATCTTTTTCTTTCATACCTCGACTCGTAACACCTGGGGTTCCAAGCCTTATTCCACTTGGATAAAAAGGAGGGTTTGTATCAAAAGGAACAGAATTATAATTCGTCACAATTCCAATACTTTCTAATGCTTCAGCTAGTGTATTCCCAATAATATTTTTATTTCTAAGATCTATTAATAGAAGGTGAGAATCTGTGCCCTTGGAAATAAGATTAAATTCATATTTAGACAATTCTTTTGCAAGTTGTTTAGCATTTTTTATAATTTGATCTGCGTATTTTTTAAATTTAGGCTTTAACGCTTCTTTTAAGGCAACACCAATTCCAGCAATCGTATTTATATGAGGGCCTCCTTGTAATTGAGGAAATACAGATCTATCTATTTTTTTTGAAAGCTCCGGATCTTTTTTAAGACCCTTTTTAGTTACCATAATCATTGCGCCTCGTGGTCCTCGAAGTGTTTTATGTGTTGTTGTTGTGATTATATGTGAATAATTGACAGGAGATGGGTATGCTCCACCAGCAATTAATCCAGCTATGTGGGAGATGTCGCAAAGTAAGTAGGCTCCAACTTTTTCTGCTATTTTATAAAATTTTTCCCATTCTAAAAATCGTGGATATGCGGTTGTTCCTGCTACTATAACTTTTGGTCTTTCTTTTAAAGCAAGTTTCATAAGATTCTCATAATCTATAAAGCCATTCTTATCTAGCTCATATTGAATTGATTTAAAATATTTACTTGTAGCAGAGGCATTTGCCCCGTGTGTTAAATGTCCTCCAAAGTTTAGAGATAAGCCCATTATCTTATCTCCAGGAGACAATATCGCATTGTAGACTTCAAAATTTGCAGGAGAACCAGAATAAGGCTGTACATTTACGTGATCCACCTTAAATAAGTCTTTAGCTCTTTCAATAACAAGAGTTTCTATTTTATCAACGACAGCTTGTCCTTGATAGTATCTTTTAAAGGAATATCCTTCTGCATACTTATTTTCAAGTTGTGATCCAACAGCTTCTTCAACTGCAGCAGATGCAATATTTTCAGAAGGAATCATCATTAAAGTGTCATCCTGTCTTTTTATTTCTTCTTTTATGAGTTTTGATATTTGTTTATCTTGCTTTTGAAGGTATTTCATAGCATATTATAACTTAATTGGATCAAAAAACCGTTTTAATATCGTAAGTTAAATCAGGGTGTAAAATATAAGCTTTTTCAGGATATGAAGGTAGAGTTTTTTTTATACTGTTTTGTGGTATCAAAGCTTTTCCCGCGAAGTTTGGAATATTTTTATAATCTTTGTTATATATGAAAACTTTATCTTCAAAATAGTAATATTTGGCTACGTGATAATCAAGTTCGCTTAATACATACAAAAGGTCATTTGGA
Organism: bacterium; assembly: GCA_043821785.1. Classification (GTDB taxonomy): domain Bacteria; phylum Patescibacteriota; class Microgenomatia; order UBA1406; family GWC2-37-13; genus JBBEDP01. The sequence goes on from JBDRCK010000004.1 coordinate 45,674, forward strand.
TTTGCCTGTTTTTTTATATGCGTGATAACTGTTTTATAAGGTGCCTTTTTTCTGTTTTTTGATTGCAAACTCATGTAATTGAATGTCTGAATGATTAAGATGGCAATTAAAACATATTTAAAAACTTTACCCATATTTTTATTTAAATAAACTAAAAGTAGCATTAATCCTGGAGTAGATAGAATTAGATACCTAGGAAGAAATAAAGGTTTGAAGTTTGAAACAAATAACGTTATTAAAACTGGTAAAAAACTCCAAATAATAAGGAGGTAAAATATTTTTTTGTTTTTTAATTTTTTAAAGTAGCATAAAAACACCCCAATAAACAGATATATGAAAATAGTGACGTTTAAATTTTTAGCGATTTCATTTAAATAATAAAATCCTGATTCATATCCTGAATATAAGATAGAGGGGATAAGTTTGAGCGTATCTTTGGTCACAGGATTAATCCAAAACGGTTCATTAATAAGACTATTTTGTTTTAAAGAATAAAGAATCCATGGAATAAAAATTAGCAAGACTAATAATATTTTTTTGAATATTGGCTTCCATTTTTTTTCAACTAAAAAAATATATAAAGCTTGACAGCCTAATATTAACAGCATAAAATAATGTGTATAAAGACCTAGAATACTTACAAAAACATATGGTTTGTATTTCTTTTGGATTAGTAAATAAAAAGACAAGATAGAAATAAGGGCCATAAGAGAATATGTTCTTGCTTCAAAAGAAAAGTAGAGTAGCATGGGATTTAGCAAAAACAGAAGAAAATATATATATTTCCATAAATTTTTAATCTTAAATATCTTTTCTATGAATAAAAAGAATACAATTGCAGTCAATACATAGAAGATCAATGATAGCGATCTCATTGCTATTTCACTTGATCCAAAAATCCAAATCCAAAACTTTAAAAGAAGAGCATGTAGGGGTGGCGTAAAATCTTTTGCGCTTAAATAAAGTATTTTTGCAATAGAGTTTTTTGTTAAAAAATAAGTGAAAGCCTCATCTCTCCAAAGACTTTGAGTAAAAAATATAAGCGGAGTTTTAGTAAAAAGAAATTCAAGCATTACTTATATATTATATGTTTTTTACACTTTTTCTGTTACTTTATATTTTAGTTTTTTACCAAGTATTAATCTAGTATGAGCTTCAAGTGCCGGAAGAGATGAAAGGACAAATGATACGACTGGAAGCATATACCATTGAATAATTAACAAAGGTAAATTTATTAATTTTGTTTTTTGTTTAAACTGTTTTCTGATTTTAATATCCAAATATATATATACGATAATAGCCAGTGTTGTTAGTGTGAGAATAGCACTTGCAAGCTTTGGGAGCAGGAATCCTAAGACTGTTCTTTTAAATATAGGATTTATTAAAGGGGGAATTATAGCGAAAATGGTGAGGATAAAAAATGATATAGGCCAGAAAAGGTGAGTTTCAGCGAGAAAAATAAACTTCTTTAATTTAACTGATAATTTTATATGATTGGAAATAAAGAAGTTTTTTAAAAAATAACCGATATCTGATGCTCCTGAAGCCCATCTTTTTTCTTGTTCGTATCGATTTAATAATGTTTTGATTATTCCTCCTGAAAAAACCGCATCACCATTTATAAGGGTATAGAGCGGAACCGTTCTAACCTTGTCCCCAAATTTGAAGAAAGCTTGATAATAAATATGCCAATCTTCAGGGATAATATCGACATCCCAAAACCCCACTTTGTCTAAAAGCCAGAGGCTTGTCGAATAGGTAGAAATTTGAATCAACTTTTCTGTTTGTGATAAAAAAGATAATCTTAAAATTGAAGATAGAGTTGCTTGCATTCTTACAAAAAAAGGAAGCTTCCAAAAATTATTATATAAAAGCACAGGTGCCCAATAAAAATGATATTGTCTTTGCGTGTCTTTCAAATATTGATATGTTAGATAAGAAAAATAATTTTTTGGCATATAGCTATCTGCATCGCAAATAGTTATTAACACTTGTTTTTTATCAATTTCCTTTTTATTTATTATGGCGTTAATTTGTTTAGCAGAGTAGGTTTGATTACTAGCTTTTCCCTCTTCTTCTCCTTCTAGGAGTTCGTGGTATGTAACAAATATATCCTTGAAATATTTTTTATACTGTCTTTTAATTTTATTGGCTTTTTCTTTTGACCCGTTTTCTCTTTTTTCAAATGCAAGTACAAGACTGATTTTTTTATATGGGTAGTCATTATTCACAATGCTTTTAACAGTGGTTTCGAGTTTATATAAAGGTTCTTTAAAATTGGGAATAATGATAAAATGCAAAATATTTTTTTCTTTTAAAGAAAGGATTCGCCTTCTAAATGAAATCTTAGCTGTTTTTAATATAGCCTTATATGATATAACCGCGTAATAAACAGTAATTGAGGATTTATAGAAAAAATACGTATCGAAAGCTATTATAAAATAAGCAACTAATGCAGGATGAAAAGGAGAAAGCCAAAGTGGTAGCGTTATAATAACCCAAGTTAGTATTGGGACTATAGTTTCAGACAATCTAGCATAAAGCCTTGATTTGACAATCCGTTCTGGCATGTAAGTATTATACTAAAAGATATTATAATTACTGCCACGCTTCACACATCATTTTATAAGGGCAAAAACTACACCAAGGTCCTACCTTGGGCGAATAATTACTTTCATTAATTTTTTCGATTGTATTAGCAATACTGTTTTTTATTTCAACGATATCACTAGCAGTTTTTGTAAAAGAGATTTTCTCCATATCACGTAAAAAATAAAATGTTAAAAGAACATTTTCTGGTTTTCTGTTATACATATTTTTATCTGTAGCAGCAAGGAAGTATATTGCCAGCTGCATATCTCCTTTAAGTTTTTTTTCGTCAGGCAACTTACCGGTTTTATAGTCAATAATTTCTATCTTACTTCCTTCTAACTTATCTACTCGGTCAATTTTTCCACTTAAAATTACATTTTGATCAGTTTTAACTCGAAAAGGTTTTTCTAAATCAATAATTTCAATATTTTTACTATGGAATTTTTTATAAAATGCTTTTAGCATTTTTATTCCATCTTCATACATTTTGTCATGATGAGATTTTGATGAATACCCTTGTGGAATCCACTCTTTTTTATAGAAACTTATTAAATTAGCAAAATTTATTTTTTTATTACGGTTAAATTCTCGATAAAACTTTTGAAGAGTTGAATGAATTGTTTCTCCAAATACTAAAGCTGCATTTTTGCTAACAGGAACGTTTAAAACATAGCTGTATTTATAACGAAGAGGACAAGTTAAATAGGTATTGATTCGTGAATATGACAAATAGCTAAGATTTGTTTTCTTTTTTTTAAATATTGTTTCCTTTTTTTTATAATCGAATATTGACATCTGCTCTTTTTCATCTTTAATTTTTATTTCCATTTTATTTATATACTCAACACTTAGAGTGTCAATAACGAAAACAGAAAGCCTTCTTTGTCTTTTTGCCTCTCCATACCATTTTGATGAAGTTAGGTATATTAGGTTTTTTGCTCTTGTTAAGCCAACATAAAAAAGTCTTCGCTCTTCCTGCAGATGATAGTCTCCTTCTGGAAGAATTTCTTTTATTAACTCTGAAGGAATAGGAATTAGTTCTTTTCTTTCTCTGGTGGGAAATCTATCTTTTGTTAGATTAACCATAAAAACAATTGGAAACTCTAAACCTTTTGCTGCATGAATGGTAAGTATGTTTACTGCTTCATAAGTTGGCGCTTCTATATCTTGAGCGCTTGGGGATTCGCCAAGATCCATACTCATTTTTATAAAATCAACAGAATCAAAAATAGTCGTTTCTTCATGATCTGTTTCAAAAGCTTTAAGGCGTTTAAAGAATTTAGAAATATTTAAAGCAATTTTTTCTTCTTTTGTAGTTCCATAATTTGCTATTCGAATTAAATATCCAGAGTCTTCTAGAAAGTTATAAAGTATTTGTCCTGCAGTGTCTTTATTTATCAGTGCTAGATGGTTTTTAATTAAGTTATATATTTTAAATATTTTGTCTTTACTGCTATTACTAATTTGAGGAATAAGTTTGTCATAATTGATGTCTGTTTTGACTTCAATATCTTTATGGTGTTTACTAAGAACTATTTCTAGAATATTAAATAACGGAAGTCTGGTTTTTTTTGCAAAAGATAATATAAAAGACAAGTCTCTATTTGAAATTGCAAAGATATCCATACCCAATACCCTAAATAAAGAAACAGAGTCTTCTATATCTACTAAAATATTTAAATAGGCTATTAAGTCTTTGATTTCAGGTTGTTTATATAACATTCCAGGTCCTAAAAACTGATAAGGAATACCTTTTTGTGATAATGTTTTTACAAAAGCATCTGCATGATTATTTGCACGAACCAAAATTGCGATATCTGAATACGAGTATTTTTTTTCTTTTAACTTTAAAATTTCATCTGCAATGTTATTTGCTTCTGTATCTACGTCATTTGTCCAAAAAAAATTAATTTTTTCTTCAGACGCTGTTTTTTTGTTTTGTGAAATTAAATTTTTAGAAATTCCAAGTTTTGATTCAAGAGTATCTGGATTATTATTTTGGATTAATTTATACGCTCCGTCTAGAATTTCTTGATTTGATCTGTAATTTTTGCGAAGACTTATTAGTTTTGCTTTTGGAAAGTCTTTCATAAAAGTTAATATATTTGAAACAGAAGCGCCCCTGAATTTGTATATTGCTTGGGAATCATCACCAACCACAGTAAGCTTTGGACTTAAACTTGCAGGGCTTAAATATTTTATTATTTGATATTGGGCAATATTTGTATCTTGAAATTCATCAACAAGAATGTATTTAAAAATATTTCTATATTTATGAAGAATATTTTTTCTTTTTTTGAATAACTCTAAAAGATAAAATATTAAATCTGAAAAATCCATAAAATCATTTTTTATCATCAGTTTTTGATATTGATTATAACTTTCTACCAATTCGAGGATTTTTTGTTTTTCTTCCTTTTCTATATTTTCAGATTGCTTTTTCTTTGCCCATAACAAGTATTCATCTGGAGAAATATATTCATCTTTTAATCTTGAAAAGTGTTGATATAAACTCTCTGTAAATTTTTGAGGATTTCCTTCGGGGCGGAAATATTTGAGATTAAATTTAAAAATATTATTTTTAATAAACATAATACTTTCAGCTTGTGTTTGGAGTTTGTATGAAGGATTTAAGCCGATATGTATTGCTTCTTCCTTAAGCATTTTGTCAGCAAAAGAATGAAATGTAGATATCCAAAATGGAAAATATCCAAAGGGAAGAATTTTATCTACTCTCTCTTCCATTTCTGCAGCTGCTTTTTCAGTGAAAGTTAAAACAAGAATATTCTCTGGTTTAGCAAGTTTGGTTTTTATTAAATGTTTTATTTTTTCTACAATAACGAAAGTTTTTCCTGTACCTGCTCCTGCTACTATTAAAAGAGGCCCATTATTATATTTGATAGCTTCTTTTTGTTCTTTATTTAGAGTGGAGGTATTGTCTGATTTCATCGCAAAACAATTTTAGCACAAGATAATAATTGACTTGTAGTGTTTTTAGTCTTGATATTTTCAATCAATGCTTTATAATTCAAAAATGGCAGAAGGAACTTTTCAAAGAACAAAACCGCATATCAATATCGGAACAATTGGTCACGTAGATCATGGAAAGACTACATTAACATCAGCTATTCATAATATATTGTCTAAAAAAGGTCTTGCAAAAGACATGAAGTATGAAGAGATAGATAAAGCACCTGAAGAAAAAGCAAGAGGATTGACGATTAATATCCATCATTCTGAATACGAAACAGAAAAAAGACATTATGCGCACATTGATGCACCTGGACATGCAGATTATATTAAAAACATGATTACAGGAGCTGCTCAAATGGATGGTGCGATACTAGTTGTTTCTGCTCCTGATGGCCCAATGCCACAAACAAAAGAGCACATTCTTTTAGCTCAACAGGTAAACGTACCTGCAATAGTTGTATTTCTTAACAAAACAGATATGGTTCAGGATAAAGAAATTATTGATCTTGTTGAAATGGAAGTTAGGGAGCTTCTTACAAAATATGAATATCCAGGAGACAAAGTCCCTGTTATTAAAGGATCAGCTCTAAAAGCTATTGAAGGAGATGCAGAAGCAGTTAAAGCTATTGAAGAATTGCTTAATGCAGTTGATACCTACATTCCAGAACCTGTGCGAGATGTTGATAAGCCATTTTTGATGCCTATTGAAGATGTTTTTACAATTCAAGGTCGAGGAACAGTAGTTACAGGAAGAGTCGCACGAGGCGTATTAAAGGTAAATGATGAGGTTGAAATTGTAGGACTTAAGGCAACAACAAAAACAGTAATTACAGGAATAGAAATGTTTAGAAAATCACTTGATGAAGCAAGAGCAGGAGATAATGTAGGTCTTCTACTTAGAGGTATTGAGAAAGATAATGTTCAAAGAGGACAAGTTATCACAAAGCCAGGAAGCGTTACACCTCATACAGAATTTGAAGCTGAAATTTATGTATTAAATAAAGAAGAGGGTGGAAGGCACACTCCATTTTTCAAAGGATACAAACCTCAATTTTATATAAGAACAACAGATGTAACGGGTGAAGCAACTCTTCCAGAAGGAGTAGAGATGGTAATGCCTGGAGATAGCATAAAGATTTCAGCAAAGTTAATCTATCCAATAGCTATAGAGGAAGGATTAAAGTTTGCAATAAGAGAAGGCGGACATACAGTTGGCGCAGGTGTAGTAACGAAAGTAATAAAGTAAAACTTCATTAATCTCTAATCTCTAAATCCTAAATTCTAAACAAATTCAAATATTTAATCTCTAAAATCAAAAAAATTTGAGCTTTCAAGCTTTTGTATTTTAAAATTGTTTAGAGCTTAGAGATTAGGATTTAGGGTTTATTTATTGTTAATATGTTGTATAATTTGTATTCAAAGTTATATTTGCACATTGAAATATGCCGAAAGGAAGAATTAGAATTAGATTAAAATCATATGATCATAGATTAATTGATGATACCTGTCAAAAAATTGTTGATTCAGCAATTAAAACAGGCGCTGCTGTTATTGGACCAGTCCCTCTTCCTACTAGAAAGGAAACTTTTGTAGTAAATAAGGCGTCTTTTACAGATAAAGACGCAAGAGAACATTTTGGATTTCTTACCCATAAAAGACTTCTTGACATTGTAAACCCAACAAATCAAACAATAGACTCTCTTCAACATTTAGAGCTTCCTGCGGGTGTAGAGATAGAAGTGAA
>JBDRCK010000005.1:0-7167 GCA_043821785.1 bacterium
CGTTCAAACCATAAAGGCAAGCTACAACAAAAAACACTTTAAATTTGCTGGATTACCCTATGCTTTTAGAGGTTTAATTCGCTGTGATACTTGTAATTGTATGATTACACCTGAAAAACATAAGGGTCATATTTATTATCATTGCACGCAGTATCACGGCAAACACAACGCAAAATGGTTAAGAGAAGAAGAAATTACAGAACAGTTTGGTAAGCTATTCAAAAAAATTCAAATACCTGATAATGTCTTGCAAGATATCACGTCAGACTTAAAGAATGTTCATCAAGGTAAGAGCGAGTTTCGGGAAAAGGAAGCAACTAGATTAAATGCTGAAAGAGAAAAATACTCAAAAAGAATTGAAAGTATGTATATGGACAAACTGGATGGTCGTATTACTGTTGATGAGTATGACAAATTATATAAAGACTTTAGACAAAAGCTCGCCACTATTGAGTATAAGATAACCAATCTTCAACAAGCAGAAGACAATTACTATTTAACGGCAAAATACCTATTGGAACTTGCTAATCGTGCTTACGATTTATTTATGAGTTCAGAAATAGAAGAAAAACGACAATTATTGAAGCTGACACTTCAGAACCTCAAGTTAAAGGGTAAAACGGTGCAGTATGAAGCGATAAAACCCTTTGATAAAATCCTATTTTACGCCAGTCGTCAAGAATGGCTCCCCCGGTAGGACTCGAACCTACAACCTCATTCTTAACAGGAATTTGCTCTACCATTGAGCTACAGGGGAAAACAGTATTCAGTATGCAGTATTAAGTATTAAATATAAAGGCAATACCATGCTACAGCCTGAAACTAATGTATATTTTACCAATAAAATGTAGAATATTAATATGAAAAAATATCCAGGCGGATTTGTTCCTGTAAATTTAGGTTCCTTCTTTCCAAGATTGAAGATATTTTTCCTGTTCTTTAGTTAATTTGTCTATCTCTATTCCTTCTGACCGAAGTTTCAAACGTGCAATTTCTCTGTCTAATTTTTCAGGGAGTGAATAAACTTTTGCTTCAAGTTTTCCTTTATTTTGCAATAAAAATTCTGCTCCCAAAGCTTGACCTGCAAAACTCATATCCATAACAGAAGCAGGGTGACCCTCAGCTGCAACAAGATTTACCAATCTTCCCTCACCAAGTAAATATATTTTTTTATTCCCTAAATCATACTCCTCAACCATTGGTCGTACTCTTCTAACTGATTTTGACAATTTTTTTAAAGCAACTTTATTTATCTCCGCATCAAAGTGTCCTGAATTTGCAAGCATAATTCCGTTTTTCGCAAGTTTTATATGAGCTTCGTCTACTATATGTTTATTTCCCGTAGCAGAAACTAAAATATCTGCTTCTTGAATTGCTTTTTTTAAAGGCATAATTTTGTATCCGTCCATTCTTGCTTCTAAAGCTTTTACAGGGTCTACTTCACACACTGTAACTAACGCACCCATTCCTCTAGCTCTCATTGCAACTCCTCGTCCACACCAACCATATCCACAAACAATAAAATTCTTACCAGCAATAAGAATATTGGTCGCTCGAATAATTCCATCAATTGTTGATTGACCTGTGCCGTAACGATTATCAAAAAGATGTTTGGTCAAATTATCATTTACTGCTAAAACTGGAATTTTTAAAGCCTTATCTTTTTCCATTGCTCGAAGTCTGATTACGCCAGTTGTTGTCTCTTCACTTGATCCAAGTATATTGACTAGTTCTGCCTTTCTTTTATTATGAAGTAAGCTTACCAAATCTGCTCCGTCATCCATAGTTAAATTTGGTTTGTAATCTACAACTAAATTAAGATGTTTATAATAAGTTTTGTCGTCTTCCCCGTTTATAGCAAAGACTGGTATTTCAAAATCTTTTACTAAAGATGCGGCTACTGAATCATTTGTTGAAAAAGGGTTTGAAGCGCATAGAATAACTTGTGCTCCTCCTTTTTTTAATGTAATTGCTAAATTTGCAGTTTCTGAAGTGACGTGAAGACATGCTCCAATAACAATTCTTTTAAAAGGTTTTTTTTTAGAAAATCTTTCTTTTATTAAAGATAAAACAGGCATATCTTTTCCAGCCCATTCAATCAACTTTTTACCTTCTTTTGCTAACCTTATATCTTTAACACTGTATTTCACTTTATAAGTTTATAAGCTTTTTAATCTTTTTCCAATCTCATTTTTTTTTGGGTTGTGATTAACTGTACCGTAAGACTCTATAGAAAAACTCGCTAAAACATTTCCTAGTTTTAAACAGTCCTGTAATTCAAGATTTGATATAAGGCCTGCAACAAAGCCACCTCGCCAAGCATCACCTGCGCCGGTTGGATCAACCATTTTATTTACCTTATAACCTTTAACTTCTATTTTTTTATTTTTTTCTTCATAGAGAATACCTTGTTCTCCAAGTGTAGTTATAATTTGCAGACCATAACCTGTTAATTCACTAATTGTTTTCTTAATTCTTTTTGTAACCATTGCAATTTCATAATCATTACCTATTAAGTATTTAGCATTTAACACTCCTTTTAATAAATCTTTATCAGTAATCCACGTTAAAGTCATTCCGGGATCATAAAAATAAGGTAGTTTATGTGCAATAATTTGAGATTGTACTTTTAAAAATGGATTTTTATGCGTAGCTGAAAGAATTGTTAGACTTTCGTTTTTATCAATTTTTTTAAAATTTAGATCAAAAACTTTTTCGTTAGCTCCATAATAAAACCCCCAAATTTGGTTATCTTTTTTATCGGTTATTACTTTTCCAGTAGCTGTAAATAAATTATCATACTGCGTAATATTATTCGTATCTATTTTATTCTTCTTAAAAAAACGCAAAAAGTCTTTTCCATCTTTTCCTACGGTTGATACGATTTTAATAAAGGTATTGTTATTTAAAAAATTTAAAGCTCTCGACAAATTATAAGCAATGTTAGTCGCAGTTCCGCCAAGTTGCTTTTCTAATCTATTAACAACAAATGAAACGTTAATTTGATGAAGTTTTTCCGGATGAAAGTAATCAATAAATTCTCCTGGGAAGTCCATAATTTCATCGTATGCGATTGACCCAGATATTAAAACACGTTTGATTTTGCTCACAAGGATTATATTATACTAAACAAGCTTTATATATTCGTTTTAACAGTAATTCTTCTTGATATAATCTCTTGATGTTAAATGATTTAATTAAAGAGCTTTATAAAATAAGAAATCCTAAAAAGGCAAAAGAGTTGCAAAAGTTTTTTAAAACTGGGAAAGGAGAATACGGGGAAGGAGACGTTTTTCTTGGAATCAATGTTCCAACTCAAAGACAAATGGCAACAAAATATAAAAATCTCTCATTAGGTGAGATTCAAAAACTTCTTTCTAATAAAATTCATGAATTCAGATTGGTTGGGCTGTTAATATCAATTGAAAAATATAATAAAAGCTCTCAAAAAGAAAAAAAGATCATTGTTAATCTTTATCTTAAAAACACTAAAAATATAAATAACTGGGACCTTGTTGATTTATCATCACACAAAATACTTGGTGACTATTTATCAAACAAAGATAAAAGCTTGCTTTATAAGCTTGCTCAATCTAAAAACTTGTGGGAAAAAAGAATCGCAATTATCAGTACTTATACTTTTATAAAAAACAAAGAGTTTACAGATTCTATAAAAATTGCAAAAATTCTACTTCAAGATAAGCGCGACCTTATACATAAGGCTGTTGGATGGATGTTAAGAGAAGTTGGCAAAAAAGATATCAATGTTCTATCTAACTTTTTAAACAAACACTATAAGACTATGCCACGAACAACACTTAGATACGCAATAGAACGTCTTGATAAAAAGAAAAAGGAATTTTATATGAAAAAATAATTTAATTATTTTTTTGTAATAGGAGCTTTTTTTTGAGGAACAATTTCTTTTGCTACAGTTTTTTGTTTTACTTCTTTCTTTTCTTTTACTGGAACTACTGTAAGTATGTTTAAAATTTTATCTAATTTTTGATTTATCAAATCAATTTGTTCGTTATTTTGTGGTCGAAAATCATCTCTTCTTTGACCTCTGTCTTGAAACTTTCTAGAATCTCTTCCTCCACCTATTTTCTTAAAACAATCGAAACAATATACTGGTTTACTTCCGGTTGGTGCAAAAGGAACTTCACAATTTTTTCCACAACTACTACAAACTGCGCTGTGCATTTCCCTATCTCCTCCTCGATCGTTAAAAGAACGTCTTCCGGAATCTCCTCGACCAAAATCTCTTCTTGATCCAGATGAATTTCCTCGATTATAATTTCCCATACATCGTATCTTAACAGACTATTGATCCAACAACAAGGTCTAAAATTAAAATAACTTAAGTTTTTATTAAAAAATTTATTGAAATTTAAAATTCTTATCGTATAATGCAATATGTCTAAAAAAGATATAAATTTGCAAGCTCTTTATCTTCATAAAAAACTTCGTGGAAAACTTGAAATTACATCAAAAGTAAAAATAAATAACAAGCATGATTTGTCTTTAATTTATACACCAGGAGTTGCTGCTGTTTCTTCACATTTAGCCCTACATAAAAACTTAACTAATGAATATACTTTAAAAAATAATTTTGTTGCGGTTATTTCTGATGGGTCTGCTGTTTTAGGACTTGGCAACCTTGGACCTGAAGGAGCACTACCTGTTATGGAAGGCAAGTGTGTATTGTTTAAGCATTTTGCAAATATAAATGCTATTCCAATTGTTTTATCAACACAAGAACCAAATGAAATAATAAAAACTATAGTTGCAATAGCTCCAAGTTTTGGAGGAATAAATCTTGAGGACATAACAGCTCCCCAATGCTTTTATATTGAAAAAAAATTAAAATCTAAACTTGATATTCCAGTTTTTCATGATGATCAATCTGGAGCGTCTGTCGTTCTTCTAGCTGCTCTATTAAATGCTTTAAAAGTAGCTAATAAAAAATTACAAAATATAAAAATTGTCATTTCTGGTGCAGGTGCTGCAGGAACCTCTATTGTAAAAATTCTTCGAAGCCAAAATGTAAAAAATATATTAGTCTGTGACAGAAATGGAATAATTTACAGATTAAGAAAAGGGAACTCTAAACATAAAAAAGAAATAGCAAAAATTACAAATCCTTCAAATTTAAAAGGAAAATTAAAAGATGCTATGAAAAGCTCTGATGTGTTTATTGGGGTTTCATCCCCTGGAATTGTAAATCAAAGCATGATTAAGTCGATGAATAAAAATCCTGTTGTATTTGCGCTTGCAAATCCAATTCCTGAAATAATGCCAAAAAATGCAAAACAAGCAGGGGCATTAATTGTAGCAACAGGGCGGTCGGATTACGCAAACCAAGTAAATAATTCACTTGTTTTTCCTGGAATTTTTAGAGGAGCGCTCGATCATAAGGTTAAAAAAATTACTATGAAAATGTTAATAAAAGCAGCAGAAAATCTTAGTAGCCTTATTAAAAAGCCAACAATAGATAATATTATTCCTTCAATATTCGATAAACGAGTTGTAAGGGCGGTTTCTTCTGCGATAAAATAATTTATTTTTAAAAAGGAAGGGTAAGTGGCGTATCAGTTCTACTTTGTACTCTTAGATATTTTTTCCACGATACAGCAACAGGCACTTTTCTTGCTTCATTCATATAATAGATTTTTTCATGCTCTGCTCCGTATTCAAATAGTTCTTTTGTAAGTTCTACATCTTTAAGACAGTATTTTTTGAGTGCTTCAAAATTTCCTTCTCTATAAAAATCTACTGCTTGTAATCCAAAACCAGACTTTTTCTTACCCAAGGTAGCAAACGCTAAATAGTTAAGAGAGTATCTATGACCTATTAAACTTCTAAAGTCAGCTAATATGTCAAAAACTGGGAATTCTGACAGATCTCCTGGATAGTACTCTTGAAGTATCGGTATGTCAAAACTAATGATATTAAATCCTATAATATATGAAGCGTTTTCTAATTTTCTAAAAAGACCTGTAAGCTCATTTTCAAGGTAGGCGCTATAACTTTTGGTTTTATAATCATAGATCCCAACAAGAGATATCCCAAGATCCTTATGGCCCTTTACTTCTCTAAATTTTTTCTGTGTCTCAAGGTCTAGTACTATTGGAAGTTTTTTCATGTTTCAATCGTTCTCAGAGTAATTTCAATTCAACTTTCTCTTCTTCCCAAATTCTCTCAGTATTTCCATCTCTATAATTGAAGAACTATTATCTTTTTCAGCCTCCTCGAACTTTAAATCAAGATGATTAAGTTGATGCTGTAGTTTAGCATAAACATTTTCTAAAAAGCCATATAAAATTTCTCTTTGCTTTCTGTTCAATATGTTCTTTTTCTTATTAAAAAATTCATCCAGCTTCCCTAGGTTCCACAATATTTCTATAAATTTCGTATTTGTAAAATCTAAAGCTGAAATATCACCCTGTAAAGGTCTTATTTTATATCTCATCATGCGTACTTGTTCATACATAATTTTGTGAGAAGGTTTGTTTTTAATAAGGCTTTTCTGAAAATCAACTATGTCTTCAAGCAAATCTGGCTTCTTCTTTATACTCATGTTTTATGTATAATAAAAATATGTTAAAAAGTCTACTGCAAAAAAAACAAATAGACGCTCTTAAAGCAAGAGACAGTGAAAAACTTGATTTTATCAGGTACATTCTGGCACAAATAAAAAATGCGGAAATTGAAAAAAGGCACGACCTTACAGACGAAGAAGTTAAAATTGTTATGAATAAAGTAAATAAACAAATAGAAGATGGAATAGATGCTGCAAAAAAAGGTTCTCGAGTTGACCTTCAAGTCAAGTATGAAAAACAAAAAAAAGTTTTATCCTCAATCACAAAATAAAGACTTAGTATTCAAAATAAAGAGAATATTCGTCACAATAATTCTAATTTTTTTATTCTTTTCTCTAACAAAAAATATATTTGATTATAGAAAAACCATAAATTTTTATCAAAGTTTTAAAAATGACTATGAAAAAGAAAAAAAGAAAAAAATAATTCTCCAAACAAACATCCTAAAAAGTCAAGATCCTTACGAAGTAGAAAAAATTATTAGAAATAAGTTAAATCTTCTTAAAGACGGAGAGGTTGCACTAATTATTCCACGCCCAACTACAATTCCCAAAAAACAAAAAGT
>JBDRCK010000006.1:0-9326 GCA_043821785.1 bacterium
TCCCCAAATCGAAACCAAAATATGTATCCTCTTTATCCCAAGTAACTCTATCTGCCTGCCAAACTGTATCAGGATTATTATCTATTAGATTAGACCCCACTCTCTCTTTCCAGTCACTGCTCGTAAAAAACGTAGCGGAATAATAAAAAGCATCTTTTACTTTTGCATAAGTCAGGGCATCCGAAACTGAAAAATCTGCTTCACTTACTAAATTCATCTTTTCTGTATCTGGTTTCGCAGAAAGAGTAAGGGTGATTGAAGGTTTTATTACACAGGAATAAGAATTTTTAAAATCGTATTCAAAACTAGAGGATTGCATAATTACCTTTTCGTTTTTAGAAAATCCCTTATTGAGGCTTCTAAAATCCTCTGTTGTTGTGACTAGTCCAGAAATTTTTGAATAAAAAAAAGTGTGAATCTTTTCTGGTGCAATTTTATTTTCGGAGACCTGTTTTACAAAACTTTCATAATTTTCGGCCATAAAAAAATCGTATCTATCAATTCCATATCTCCAAGCAATAGCAGTTGTATCAGGCATTTGAGCAACAGAAAAAGCATCGGCAAAATACCCGCGAGCACCCGGAGAAACATCAAAATAAAGGATATCTCCCTTTTCAATCTTTGGTAATAAATCACCTAATTGTTGATAAAACTGTTTAACAGGTCTCGTTCTAAAATTTAATAACTTTCTTTGATAATTAAAAGAGTTTATAAAATTTCCCAAGCCATAAAAAATAATTAGAGTTAAAACAAGGAATTTAGAAAATTTCTCTTTCTCAAAATTTTTATATATAACTGCTAAAAGAATAGTCAATGCAAAAAAAGAATGGGATAAATACCTATTTATGGAGTCAAAAATAACACTTGGACTATAAGCAGAATAACTGGCCAGATTGACCATTATCCAAAAAACAAAAAAAATATAATAAACTTTAATTCCTTTACGAATGTAAAAAAATATTGTAATCAAAAGCGCAAATATTATTCCCCCTAGATAAGTCAGGCCAAGTTGATGTGCATTTGGATTAAGAGAAGGAATTTGATATATATTTTTTGACGCAAAATGCCAAAAAAACGCAAGAGGAAGGTTGCATAAAATAATCCAGCTCTTCTTTGTCTTTTTAAAAAGCAAATAAACCAAAACAATCAATAAAAGCGAAAACAATAAAAAGTGAAAATCTTTTGTAAACCAATCGGGAATAAATAAATTAGACAAAGAGGAAAGGTAACCATACAAAACTGAGAAATCGCCTTTCAGTAATGAACCCATAAACACTGAAATCCTTTGCGATCTAGTATCAGCGTTTTGAATAAAATATTTGTAAAAAATAAATAAAAAAGGCGTAAGTCTAATTATAGATTGGTAAATATATTTAATCTTTTTACTAGAAACAGTAATAAGTATTTCAAAAAGAATTATTGGGGCTATTAAATAATGTGTTCTTGCTCTTGCAAACTCAATTGCCAAAAAAAACAAAACAACTGCTAAAAAGTAAAACACGGCTTTTCTCTTTTTAAAATAAAACCAGTAACAAGACATTAGTAAAGAGATCAAAATTATACTTAAACTTGTAATTACACTATTGTAAAGACGTATAAAACCATCCGAGGCGATATAACCACAAGCATACAAAAATGATGAAAGCTTCCCAAACTTTTCTCCAATAACTTTAGCAATAACTTTATATAAAACCAAAACAGATAAGAAATACGCCAAAAAACCCAACGCAAAATAGTAAAAAGTACTATATTCAAATAGTAAATACGAAGGATAATAAAAAAAGGCTGTGTATTTATAGGGACCCTCTCCAAAAACCCCATTTCCTAAGTATCCAGCAGGATCATGGATATGAGCTAATTTAAAAAAAATTGCATTGTCATCCTGCCATGGCAACATCGCAAGAATCTGTCCATAAGAAACTGTAACAATCAGAAGCAAAAAAAACCAATAATTTCTACCCATCCAATGAAAGAATTTTTTTATAGTATCCATTTTTTGCTATTCCTTTTTTAATATATAAATAGTCGTCGAATCATTAAAATACCAAATACCACTTTCGATCTTATATTTCAGACCTAATCTGTTAAAAATACTTTTCCACTCAGATTTACTTCTGGTATAAATTTTCTCTTGGGGATACAAAATCTTTTCAATAATATGCCCGAATAAAAATGGAAGTTTGTTTGAATTGTCAACTTCTTTTATAAGAAGGATAGATGTACTTGATAACCTTTTAGACAAAAATGCAATAAGTTTTTCTTGCTTAGAATAAGAAATGTGATGAAGAACGTCAATAATCATATAAACGTCAACTTTTGGTAGTTTTGCTTTAGTTACATCAGCGTTAATAAAAGATACATTACGGCCTCTTGCTGTGGTTTCAAGAGCATCTGTGATTCTGTCTTTTGAAAGATCAATACCAATAAGTTTTCTTTTTGGATACCCAATTGATAGATAATTAGTCAAACCTCCATTTCCACAACCTATATCAAGTATTGTCCCCGACTTAGGAATAATCTTGTTAATTTTAATAGCAGGCAATATTGCGACACGCAAAAACACCCAAAAAGCTTTAACCAACCCTTGATCTCTATATATATCAAACAGTTTTATTAATTTATTCATTTTGTTTTCACTGCTAATATACCCATATTCCCGGCATACATCTTAACATTAATTCTATTCAAAATGTTTAGATTTTTAAATAAATTCTTAACAACTTTTGGAATAGGTATTATCTTGAGCCAATAACTTATTGAATATGTAGTGAAAGTGCTAAAAACAGAGATTACTTTAAAATTGTTGATATTAAATATTTTTCTAATATTTTCTTTATCAAACAAATTGATATGTTGTATATCAATTATTGGAGACGCTTCTCCAAGTAGTTTTGCCGACAATGACTTTGAATTGTGTATGATAGCAAGAACATATCCACCTGGCTTAAGAATTCTATAAACTTCCTTCAAAAACTTATTTGGGTTAACCACATGATCTAAAACCTGGAAAAAAACTACAACATCAAAAGACGATTGTTTAAATTGATTCTCCTTGAAATAATCAACCACTATCTTTTTTTGATCTACATTTATTGGACTAGCTGCTACGGCTTTTTTACTCGGCTCAAGACCATTTATATCTTTAAAACCCAGTTTTTTTAGTCTTGCCAATAATCTCCCGTTTCCACAACCGATCTCTAAGATTTTATTTCTTTTTGTTTTTGGGATTTTAATATCGGTGTAATACTCATAAACATCTGTCAAGTTTTCGATATCTTCTTCTGGATAGAAGTCACTGTTTATGTAAGAATTTAATATTTTCTTCTCTTCTACAACAGGATTAGAAAAAATCATTTTACATTTTTCGCATTCAACTATTCTAAAATGAACTTTATCAGGAAGTCTGCGTGAAATATATTTTTTTGGATCTACATCCTTCATCTTGTAATTTTCTTTATACAAAATCCTGTACCCAGAAGTTTTACCACAAATTACACATCTAATTTTTTTCATCTTTATTCCCCACCTGAAGCTGATTTTTTTGTCTTGGGTCCATTAATTATACTTTTGATCACAAACATTGGACGTCTCTTTACCTCCTCAAAAATCCTACCCAGATACTCACCTAATATACTTATTGCCAAAAGTTGAACCCCACCCAAAAACAAAACCAACACAATAACTGTAGAAAGACCTTGTGGTGTGTCAGGATACAATAATTTACCCACTACTTGGATAACGATTCCCAAAAAAGAGAGGAAAACTACAAACAAAGAGAAATACATCATAAATTCCAGAGGAACATATGAAAATGAAAAAAGCCCTTTCCTTGCCCACCCAATATTTTTATGCCAATTGTTGGTAGTTTTACCAAACATTCTCTCAGGCCTCACATAAGGAACGCCTGTCTGCTTAAATCCTGCCCATGCTCTTAAGCCCCTAATAAATCTATCTCTTTCAGGCATTCTATTAAGAACCTCAACAACCTTTCTGTCTATTAAAGAAAAGTCCCCAGCATCAAGAGGTATTTTTACGTAAGAAAGCGCTCTAAATACCCTGTAAAAAATCTTTGGACCGATTTGCAATAAGGGAGTGGCTTCTCTTTTTACTCTTTCGCCGTAAACAACATCATAGCCCTTGATCCATTTTCTATAAAATTTCTCTATAATTTCTGGTGGATCCTGCAAGTCTCCATCAAGTAAAACTACTGCATCACCTGAAGCAATTTTCATCCCACTAGTAAATGCCATTTGTGAACTAAAATTTCTTGAATGATTTATAACTATTACTTTTTTATCTTTTTTTGCTAATTTACCAAGAATTTCTTCTGAATTATCAGGGCTTCCGTCATTCACAAAAATTATTTCGTAATTACTTCCTATTCTTCCGAATGTTTTTGTTAACCTTCGATACATAAATGGTATTGATTGCGCATCCTTATATATAGTAACTATCGCTGAGATTTTTTTAAGCTTATTTTTCATAAAACTCTTTATTTATGTTAAACCATTTAATAGATTTTATTAAACCATCTTCTAGACTATGTTTCGGCTTCCATCCTAAAATGTCTTTAGCTAGAAAGTTTGACCCAACCCAGTGATTTGTATCCCAAGGCCGAGATTTGTATGTTCCTATTGTTAACTGTGACTTAGATTTTACAAGCTTTATTACCATTCTCGCAGTTTTCTCTATTGAAACTTGAGTTCCTGAACATATATTAAATATTCTGTGATTAAAAGACTTTAATCGCAAACAATCAAAATAGGCATCAACAAAATCTTCAACATAGATAAAATCACGTACTGGTCCTTTAACAACATTTATTACTTTTTCTCCAATCGCCCCAAGAATAGCTGTAGGCATAAATCTCCCAGGTTCTTCGTATGGTCCATATACCGAAAAGGGTCTAAGAGTTACTATTGGACGGTTATTTAACATAGAATAAGTTGTACAAAGATGAGTCACTGCCGCCTTTGTCGCAGCATAAAAACTTGCAGGTTCAAGAAAATCTGTTTCTTTCATTGCATGATTCTTGTATCCATATTCTGACGAGCTTCCTGTGTTTACAAAAAGGCGATAATGTATTTTCTCTAGAGCGGTTAGTAAATTCTTAGTCCCCAAATAATTCACTTTAATTGCCTCATCTAAAGAATCCTGGTAATGATAAGCACCATAAGCGGCCAAATGAAAAACAACATCAGGTTTAATTTTCTGAACAAGTTTATGTATAGTTTCAAAATCGGTTACGTCTCCCTCCAAAACATTAGTTTTACCTAAAATGTCATCGATTCGCCAAGTTTTTGAAGTTTTTCTTAATAAAACATAAGGAATCGCTTTAGGATACTTAGTAACAACTCTCCTTAAAAGTACAGCTCCCACAAAGCCACTAGCTCCAGTTATTAATATTTTTTTACTAACCAAATCTGCTTCTTTCATAACAATGAAAACTGTCTGTATATGATACAACAACTTTATATCAAACAAAACAGTTTCAGTCTAACAAATATTAAATTAACTAGAATCGAGAGTTATTATATTGACTTTCTTAAGTTTATATACCAAGGTTTATTACTTTTTATAACTGTTGTAACCAATGCAGAGATATCTTCTTTTGTCTTTGGCCAAACGGATGTAATATTTTTGAATAGATTCATTACTTTTTTATCTTCTTCAGCCCAATGAGAAAATCCGTCATGCAAATAGTCTTTGTCTCTACCAGCACCAGCCAAAATTACAGGTATCTTTTCGCGATCTATATAATTTCTAATTGTCTCAAACGGTCTATACAATAAAAAAGGTGTAATCGAATAAACTATTGGAATCTTTCCTTCAAGTGCCAAACCAACCGCAATTCCAACCATTGCCTGCTCAGAAGCCCCAGTATTAATAAACCTATCAGGATAATCGTTTGCGACAGTATCCCACATTTTATAGCCTAGATCTCCGCATACAACCCAAATTTTTTTATTTGTTGCCATATGCTCGTGAACAAAATAGGCAAAATAACCACGCATTGTTGGAAAAAGTTTCATACTATTTTCATGATAAAATATTTATTGCAACTTTATAATCATCATCTGTCATTAAATAGTAATGAGCATCAAGATCTTTCAAAAAAGGTAGTTGATCTGATTTCGTCTCTGCTAGAATTAAGTTTGGCTTTCCTTTTTTCCTGCTCCTTAAAGCTTGTTTTATTTTTGACGAATCATGACCGTTAATAACCTTTGTATCATATCCCAAACCATCCAACATTCTTATCAAATCAGTAATTACAATACTACTATAACCTCCCCAGCCATTTGCGCCTACTACAATTGTCAGATTGTCCAACTTGCTCATTCTAGCAATTCTCAATGCTTCAAAAACACTCCCTTCCATACATTCTCCGTCGGAAACTACACAATAAACATGTTTTTTTCTATTAGCTAAGGCAAATCCCACAGCAATAGGAAGTCCTTGTCCTAAACTGCCAGAGGAGACATCTATTCCCAGTTTAGGATTTCTATCAGGATGTATGTTTAAACCCTCAGCAACTTGTGAAGTAATAATTTTTTTCATTTCTAACACAGAATATAAAGCTACTGCAGCATGTCCATTGGAAAGAACAAACTTTTCATTTTTATTTTTAATGTCATAAATCCCATCAATAATATCAACTACACAAAGACATGAACCAATGTGGGTAAACTTTCTTAAATGAGAAATCTCAACAATTCTCTTTCTTACTTTCTTTTGTCTTTCCGATAAAAGATAATTCATCTCTGCAGTTGGCGAGATTATACCCTACTTTCTGTAAAACTTCAAAACTCAGCAGTAGAAGGAATTAATATTCGATCCGGAATGTGGTAATTAATATAAGGAAGTTGTTTTCTGGGATCTTTAAATTCATCCTTAGACTCATAGATTGTAATATCATCAAGCCAAAAGTCCAACTCTCCGCTAGTTTGAAGACCAACAGACATATAGATACTACCCTCAGGCGGAACCACTGTAATTTTTTTCAAAACCCAATTCCCATCGCCATATACTCTGGAAGAAATAGCTTGGTAGTCACTTCGTGAGTAAATATCTACTACATTAGGTTTCTCATTAAAAAAGTCTACTCTTATCACACCGTCTCTTTTTTCTTTTTTCAACATTCCATTCGGTTTTACCCATCCTTCGACAACATACGCATGTTCATCATCAATTCTTATTAGAGGCGATAATCCTGCAATCACACCAACCTTTCTGGAACCGCTTTTTATCAACAATGAACCCTCTTGGTTTTTTCCTTCATCTTGAGAAAAACTAATTAATTTAGCCTTTCCTTTATCACCGTCTATCAAATTCCATTCTTCAAATTCATCTTCACTATTAAAATTGTAAGAAGCTAATAATGTTTTATCTTTTATTTTTGGATCCTCAGGAATCTTAATTATCAACGTGTTCATATCCGGGGCCTGCCACGACTTAACAAAACTTGCTATCGACCACGACGCCAATTCTTTAATAGCAATCCCCGAGTATGAATTCCCCAAAATAGCATCAACTTTTCGCATATTTGAAAATAAACTAGGATTGCGGTTAATATTATTTATCCACCAAACATTATAAATAACCATCCAATCAAGATTAATATAAGCATACTGAGCCCCGCTTTCTCTCATCTCCGTAATATTGCCTGAGGGATCTAGAGGAACAACTTTTGATACCTTATCAGCAGGGAATTTATCCCACTGATGAGATACCAAGACTACATCGTTAGGAATATTTAAGGTAGCCCACCTACTCGCTTCCTCAAAACCCCAAGGTTTAGTGTAAAAATAGGTACTTATGATTGAATTTTTAATCTGACCAAAACTAAGAACCAGTCCAACAAAAACCAATACCAGTACTAAATACTTAGAACTAAATTTCATTTTACCAAAAATGAAATTTGTTACCTCATAAATAAAAACAGCTGCAAACATTAGTAGAATGGGGGTAACCGTAATAAAGTTTCTTGGATAGTAACCACCGTTGCTGAAGTAAGCAAAAATATAAAAAAAAGGTAACAAAAGGGAAAAAAGAAACAAAGTGCTAAACAAATATTTTCTAAGAGAAATAATTATCCCTAAAATTACCATTAATGAGATTAATTTACCTATCCCTATTTCATAAAGATAAAATAAAATATAATAACTCACCTGTTTAGTCCCAAAATTGTATTTTATGGCGATATCGGAAGCGGTACTCAAAAACTTTCCGAGATGAATAAAATGGAATGGGTTAAAAATTAAAACAATTATTGGAATAATAGTAATTCCAATTAATAATTTACCTGAAATTATTTTTTTCCAAAAAGACCACTTAAACTTTTTATATCTCAATTCCTTATAAACAACGTATAGGTGGATAAAAACAAAAGGTAAAATCGCGTAAACATGGAACTTAATGCAAAAATACAAAGCAATTCCTATGCCAGCAAAAATATAATTTTTGATACTCTGTTTATCCAAAATTTTTATAATCAAATAAAGAGACAGCAAAATAAAAAAAGCGTTATAAATATCAGGCAAGGCCAGATGACTATTTAAAACCTGACGGTAATTAACAGCGGTCAGAAGTGAGGCAACTATGGCAATATTTTTATTCTTAAACAATTTTAAACTCAATTTATACACCAGAAATATCACCCCAACGCCAAATGCAACTGTAATGTATCTTGCCCAAAACAAAACATGTGTTTGTTGATTCGTATTAATTACAAACTCCCACAAACTGTAAATACTTTTGTAATTGATTGGAGAAGTACCTACTCTAAAAAAATAAAAGTTTATAAGATATAAAGGCACAAAAAAAATCATGAATAGAAATGCATCAAGCGTCGGTAAAAAACCAGGATAGCCATATCTACCCGGGTCAAGGGTCTTACTCATTATCATTGATATCGCCCCTGAATAATCTGTACTTTCGTCATTATGATATGGGTGAAAACCAGGATTTACAGCCAAGAGCCGCAAAAGAGTGGCAGCAGTGAGAATAACTAATAATAATTTATTACCTTTAATCCAGTCGAATATTTTTTTCACCATCTTGATTATAACTACCAGTTCTATTATAGTTTAACCTATGAGAAAAATAGTTTCTATCTTACTTGCACTTGTTATACTATTTTCCATCCTCCCATCAAAAATTCTCGCATTTGCAGATTCTTCGTCACCAACACCTTTTCCTTCCTCGTATGAACTTTTTTACCCAGTAGTCGCTGGCAAAATCCCAGGAGATAGATTTTACAAATTAAAGTTATTAAAAGAATGGTTTACTGGCAAACTAATTTTCAATTCCATAAGAAAGACAGATTA
>JBDRCK010000007.1:0-2303 GCA_043821785.1 bacterium
TCCACAACAAATACATACTACATTTAGTCGCGATAGAATTGGAGTTGTTCCTCCTGCAAACACACCTAGATTTGGGGAATCACCTCTTGAAAGAGCTAGTAGAATAAATAGCATTTTAGATCGAGCAAGAGTAAAAACACAAAACCCTCAAGAAGCCAGACCAAAAGAAAAAGGACTATTTAGACAGTATGCGAGCGATGTTGTAGATGATTTGTTATTTATGGCTAATTATGTTCTTCCAGGATCAAGAAAAAAAGCTATTGCACTTGGAGCTAGTGCTGCAATGTTGGTTGCAGCTTGCGGAGATACTACAACTGAAACAACCCCTCCCCCAACAACTTCGATTACTATCGAAACAACAATCCCAACTACTACCCTTCCCCCAACCACAACCGAACCAACCCTTCCTCCCTCAACAACTGTCCCCGAAACAACCACAACCACAATTCCTCCTATTCCTGTTGAACCAACAGGAGAAGCTATTAAAATAGTTGAAGATGAAAATGGAGTGAGAGTGGAAAATATTCCAATTGGAACGAAGTTAAAAGAAACAGTTGCAGGTCCAATAAAATTAATTGAGTGGGACGGTCTTGTCCTTGATATATATGAGGTTGATGAAAATTTTGGAGAAAATGCTTATCCTGTTACCCATTTAGCTGTCTCAATTGGATCTAATAATAATGAGCCTATAGTTATAGATGTCAAGCTAGGAAGAAGTGTTGAAGTTTTATCTCAAGTGGCCTATTATTCAACCTCAAATCTTGAAAGTTCTGAAATTACATACATTGGAAATCCGTTATTATCAGATGTTTATAACGAAGTTAAAAGAAGGGTACAATATAATTCACAAGTTAAATTTTTTTTTGTATACCCTAACTCACCTCAAGAAGAAATAAATGATGGCTGGTTTTCTTTTATCCAAAATGCTTTTGCTTGGTGTCATGAAGAAAACCCTCTTATTACGAATGAAAATATAAAAAAATATTTTACAGAATATTGTGAAAAAGAAGAAGTGTTTTATGAAAATGCAGATTCGCTAGTTAAACTTTATCAAGTTCTAACAAAACAAGTGGAGCCAGACGCAGAATTTATTAAACTGTCTTTTTGGATGACTGATATGGGAGTATATCCTGTCTCTAATTTAGATAATAGAACTCCTTATGATTTTGATTTTTCTCCTTAATATAATTCAACCTCTGGAGTTACGTAGCGTTATCTGACAATCCAGAGAGAAACTATAACCAATCCTTAGCATATTTAACATACTCGAGCGTTCTTTGATGTTGAGCGTTATTTAATACAAACGCTTTATGCTTTTCTCTACTTCCACCAAACATTTTTAACATAGGCTTTGTATTACATATATTCTCGTTTTTACTCGCGAAATATTCTATAAACGACGAATATGGGTATTTTATTAGCTTTCCATATGATTCAACCATCTTTGCAGAGTATGGATTAAGGTGAATATATCTGGAAGTGTGTATAAATTGTTCGTTAGATACTATTTGTCTTGACCTAAAAGGAGTTAAAAAAACAGATCCTTTTCTTTTGGTTTTAATATTATAGTGTCTTGTGAACGAATTCAAAATGTCAGCCATAAATCTTCTAAGACCATTTGTTTTTTTCTGTTTTAAAAGTAAGTGATAATGATTTGGCATAAGACAAAAAGATAATATTTCTAATCTCTGTGTAGATGGTTTTTGTTCTAAAATAAGTTTATTATTTTGTTTTATCTCTTTAAATCGTGAGTAACTTAAAGTTAAATCATCTGATCTATAATGTTTAATAGAGCCTAAAAGCTCTAAGCAGACTTCTTTTTCTTTAAAAACAATCTTTTTATCTATTGTTTTGCTGAAAACATGGTAAATTCCTCCGTTTACAAACACATCCCTTCTTGTTGGCATAAAATAATTATTGCTGTTTTATTTTATTTGTCTACGGACTATATGCTACAAAAGTTTTGTTTAGAGTGATGTATAGGCCCGTGTAACTCCAGAGGTTATCTTTGTTTTAATAAAATATCGCTTGACTTTACCCTGCTTTGTAATAAACTATAACTATAGGCTTATGAATAGAGAAATGTCTGCTAACTTTCAATCAACATTTGGCGAATCTCCAGTAGCTAGAGCTTCAAGAATTGACAATATTCTCCAAAGAAATATAGTTAAAAAACCTGAAATTTCACCTCAATCAGCTAGTTTTTTAACTAGAATAATTGATAGAGCGGCAAGTATCTTACCTTCAAAAAAAGCTGTTGCTCTACTTTCTTCTGTCTCTATGCTTGTTGCAGCTTGCGGAGA
>JBDRCK010000008.1:0-3006 GCA_043821785.1 bacterium
TAATTGGTAGACTGGAAAATCTTCCACATTAACTGTTCTTGTTAAACCTTTCTCTTTATCAACAAACTCTAAAAATTGATTCCAATTTAGAGTTTCTTTCTCACTTAAGCTCATTTGTCTTGAATTACCAGAAAAAATTAAATATTTAATACCCAAAAGCCTGAACCAATCTTGCCAATTACCCTGATGCATAAAATTCAAAGCATCATACGATCCAACGTTTAAAGCCGAGAAAGGCCTAAAATCAATTAATTCTTTTGCATTAAGAGAAGGTTTTTTATTTGTTTCAAAATTTAAAGGAGATTTTTCATAAAACCAAGCCGATCTAAAAAAGCCTTGGTTATCGTTTTTTAATACCTCATAAATCCGGTCAAGATTTTTATTATTTCTATTTGATAAGTTCCATTGGAGTTTCCCTAAAAATAAAGGGCTTATTAAAAAAAGTAAGTAGATAAAAAAAGAAAAAGGAATAATCAAGAATTTAGAATATTTTTTATGCAGCCTTTCAATACTGTTTCCTATTAAAAATCCTCCCAGAAGGAAAAGCGGCGTAAAAAATTTACTTGAATCGCGAAAGACTTCAGCAAATGGAACATTTTTTACAAACCAATTAAAAATTCCTTCTAAAGGAGGAGTAGAACCTTTTGCAAAAAAGGCTAAAAATAAAAATGTTCCAAGAATCGGAAGAAACTTCTTATTCTTTCTAAAAAAAAGATTAAAAACTAAAAGAATCGGAATAATTACAAAATAAAATGGAGGGTAACTAACTTTTCCGAAAATATTAGAAAACCAATGAGGCTGATATAAAAATAAAGTATTTAAAAGAGAATTTAATTGAAGTGAAGTTACATCTGTACTTAAACCAGAAATTCCTAGTTTCAGATAAGGATAAATCCAATAGAAATTAAGAGGAATAAGAATTACTGAAGTAAGAACAATATATAAAAGTCCTTTCAAACAAGAAATACTCTTTATTAGAATTGATTCCAATATTTGCCAAACTATTATGGTAATTAAACCAATGGTATAAAACCTCGGATCAACTGTTAAAACAATAAATGAAATCAAAAGGGATAAAAAGAAATTTAACACATTAACTTTATCCACAAGTTTTTTCAAAAAAAGAATTAAGAAAGGAAACATTCCATAAGCTAAAGCAATCCCCACCTGACCACCATCTAAAATTAAAAGAAAATATGTATTAAATACATAAAATAAGGAGGTAAAAAATAAAGTTGTTTTATTTAATTTAAGATACTTCCCTAAAAAGATCGGTCCCAAAACGGAAAGAACAATCGAGGGAATGTAAAAAAGTATTCTAATAATTAAATCATTTCCTAAATTTAAAACTGTCCCAAGTGCACCATATAAAAGCATCCAAGGAGAAAGCCACAAGAAAGAATTAACTCCACCCAAAGAATTTCCCCTTTCAGTCCAAGAAAAAGGTTCGAAAAAAAGTTCTTTTAAACCTTCTTTATAGAAAAATGGTGCATCTCCCCAAACAAGATGATTTGAAGTTAATAAAAATCTAAATCCCAATACAACAGGAATAATAATTCCCAATATAAAAAGTAGTTTTCCAAAAAGTTTTTTCATTTTAACTTTTAACTAGTTTATAAATATAAACCAATAAAATAATAAAGAAAGTGTAATTTAATAGCTTAATGGCAACACCAGGATGAGCAGTAAAAAGAAGGAAAGAAATAAGACACAATAAGGTAGCTACAAGCCAAGAAATTATTTTTATAAGCATATATCTAGCAAAATTATACTAGAATTTGCCTTGTGGTTACACTTTATTCAGTTTTGTAGTAAACTAGCCTCAAAATGAAGAAATTTATTTCAATTGTTCTTCCGATATTGTTAGCCACTGTTGTTGTATATCTTCCAATCTTTATAAAACCCGAAATTCTTTTAGAAAGAGGAAATGACTTAACTGAATTTTTCTGGCCAATTATATATTTTATTAAAAACCAAATTCTTACCAACCACGAACTTCCTTTATGGAACAATCAGATACTTGGAGGTACTCCCCTTCTACCAGATCCGCAGTCACAACTTTTTTATCTTCCCAATATTATCTTTCTATTTTTGCCGATAGACCAAGGTTTTATTGTCTCTATGTTTTTACACACTTTTTTTGCGGGAATAGGAACATATCTTTGTGCAAGAAAAGGTTTTAAGTTCTCAAAGTATGCAGCACTCTTCTCAGCAATTCTATTTATAACCACTCCCAAAATGGCGGGTTATCTTGAAGCGGGACACTATGGCCTTGTTTGCTTCATGACCTGGATACCAGTTTTACTTCTCTCACTAATAAAGATTACAGAAGAAGAAAATATAAATTGGTCCATTCTTTTTGCAGTTTGCCTAGCTGGATGTTTTTATACTCACAGTCTTTCATTTGTTATTGCAGTAATATTTTCAACTTTAGTTTTTATTTACATTTTTCTAACCAATAAACTAAAAATTAAAAGTATCATATTTTTCTCTTTAGGTGCCATTTTTACTTTTGGACTTATTGCCATATCTTTTCTACCTCAGCTTGCTTGGCAATCCCAAACCATTAGATATTTACTATTAACAAAACCTGATGTATATCCAAAATGGAATTCAATATTAGAACCACTTAAAGTAATTCTTGCTCCTTGGAGAAATATTAATCATATTGATTCAGAAAAATGGATAACTTTTGGCATTATCCCCTGCATGTTCTCTTTGTTAGGCTTTTCAAAAATTAAAAGGAAACTTAAATATTTTTTACTATTTTTATTAGTTCCAATTCTTTTAATCTCTCTTAATAACGCTTCACCAATATATTCTTTTTTATTGAGTCAAAACTGGTACAAATTGCTGAGGGTAAGCACAAGACTTTGGTTTATTCCAATAGTTATTGTTACATTTCTTTCTGGTTTTTCATTTGACAAGCTTACAAAAGGAAAAGCAAAGTTGGGTTTTCTAACCTTATTAGCTTTTTGTGGAATTATAGAATCTGTAGTACTTTCT
>JBDRCK010000009.1:0-3075 GCA_043821785.1 bacterium
AAACCCTCAACTTGTAAATTACGAATTTCGAAATCCGAAACTCGAGACAAATTCGAATTTTCTAAATTAGAATTTTTAATTTGTTTATGATTTCGTACTTCGAGTTTCTTGCTTTTTATCTTAACTCCTTCAACTTTATCTTCTCCAAGCACTTCCTCTACTTTGGAATTCCAAATAATTTCAATTTTAGGATTGTTTTTTACTCTACTTTGCATTATTTGAGAAGCCCTAAACTCACCTTTTCTATGAATTAAATATACTTTTGAGGCAAACTTTGTAAGAGTAAGTGATTCTTCCATAGCCGAATCTCCTCCGCCAACCACAGCTACTACTTTATTCTTAAAAAAGAAGCCATCACACGTAGCGCAAGCTGATATCCCCTTACCTCGCAATCTTTCTTCAGACTTTAACCCAAGCCAAATAGTTTTAGCACCGGTTGTAATATTCACACTTTTTGTTAAATGTTTTTCTTCTGAAGTATAAATCTCAAATGGATTTTTTAAGAAATCAACTTTTATAACATTTCTGTCATAAATTTTCGCACCAAATTTTTTAGCCTGGAATCTCATCTTTTCAATAAGATCAGATCCTAATATTGATTCAAATCCTGGATAATTTTCTATTTCCCAAGTAAGCATTAATTGACCCCCATAAGGAGACCCCCCAAATACTAAAGGATTTAACCCTGCTCGCGCATTATAGACTGCTGCAGAAAGCCCTGCGGGCCCTCCACCAATAATGACAACGTTTTCAATTTTATCCATACTATAAGGTTAAATTATAAGCACTAAATTACAAATTACAAATAAATCTAAAATTTTAAGCTTTAAATTTAAAATTTATAGCTTATTTGGGTTTTGAAATTTATAATTTGAAATTTTATATGTTTATCGCTCTCTCAATGACTTTTTCAACTCGCTTTGAGTCCTCTATTGACATATTTTTACAAACATCAGTTACAACAACCTCTTTTGATAAGCCATCAATTGCCTTTTTGATTGCTGCAACCTGCTGAAGTATATCGCTACATTCTCTGTTTGCATCTACCATCTTATCTATACCTTTAAGCTGTCCTATGATTCTATTTATTCTTTGTTTTAACATACTGTATAGTAGTATACAGTATTTTGTTGATAACATCAATAAAATACAAACCCTAAATCTTAATCTCTAAACTCTAAACAAATTCTAATGACAAGCTCAAAATTTTAAACTTTTGTATTTGTTATTTTGATATTGTTTAGGATTTAGGGTTTAGAAATTAGAGATTCTTTTGTTAAACATTACAACATCATATTTTTCTTAATTTGATTACTTTTGATACATTAATACTATACTTACGTATAGTTAAAATAATAAATAACAAGCGTCAAATTACAAATAAATATTAAATTTTAAATTTAGAACTTGAAATTTAGAACTTATTTGGAGCTTGAAATTTAAGATTTAGTATTTTTACTTACTATCTTTTGAAGTTTTTTGAAGTATTAAGATTCTCTAGAAATTCTTTGTTAGTTTTAGTCTTAGAAAGCTTATCAATCATTACTGTAATTCTTTCTTCAGGAGAAAGCAGAGAAAGCATTCTTCGTAAAGTAGTAATATCTTTAATATGAGCCTCATTAAAAAGTAATTCTTCGTGCCTTGTACCTGAACCCTCAATATCTATAGCAGGAAATATTCTTTTATTGGCTAAATCTCTATCAAGATGTACCTCCATATTTCCTGTTCCTTTAAATTCTTCATAGATTAAATCATCCATTCTTGATTCTGTTCCAACTAAAGCTGTTCCTATTATTGTTATACTTCCGCCTTCTTCACAATTTCTTGCTGCTCCTAAGAATTTTTTGGCAGGAAATAATGCTGAAGGATCAAATCCTCCAGATAAAGTCCTTCCAGTACCTGATACTGATAGATTAAAAGCTCGAGCTAGCCTTGTTATTGAGTCAAGTAGTATAACTACATCTTCTCCTATTTCAACAAGTCTTTTTGCCCGTTCTAAGCCTAAATTTGCTACCTTTACTTGTTGTTTTGGTGATTCGTCAAAATTTGAAGCTGCTACTTCACCTTTTATAAATCTTCTTATTTCTGTTACTTCCTCTGGCCTTTCTCCTATTAAAATAGCCATAAGTTTTGCTTTAGGATAATTTGCACTTATTGATAGTGCTATCTCTTTAAGAAAAGTTGTTTTTCCTGCTTTAGGCTGTGAAACAATTAATGCTCTTTGGCCAAATCCAATTGGAGAAATAAGATCCATTATCCTTGTAGAAATTATATTTTGATCGGCTTCGAGCACGATTTGTTTATCAGGATGAATTGAGGTTAAATAATCAAACTGTTTTCTTTCTCGACTTTGACTCTCATTCATTTCAAGCCCATTAATCCTTTTAATTAAAAGTAGGCTATGAAACCTTTCTCCTTCTTTTGGAGGTCTTGCTAAGCCTTCAATGACATCACCTTTTCTTAACCAAAACCTTCTAATTTGAGAAGTTGATACGTAAATATCTTTTTGAGGGTTAATTGAATAATCGTGCCTTAAAAATCCGTACCCTCCAGAGGTTATATCTAAAACTCCACTTGCCGTATAGCTAATCTTCAAATCATCTTTTAATCTTTCTTCAAGAGGGCTGTTTGTTCTTCTTGTGTATTCTTGAGGTTTTTCACTAACAAGAGTTTCTTTAGGCTCAGTTTCATCTATCTTTATGGGAGTATCGTCTTGTTTTGTGAGTACTTTTTCCATATCAATAGATTCTTCTTTTTTTTCAGAAGATTTTTCATCTTTTACTTTTTTATCTTGCAGTTTTCCCTCATCTAACATAAATCGAGAAGTTTATAAATATATTGAAAGCTTATTAATAACCAAATGATCCCCTCTGATAAGATAGTACGGAAACTTTTTCCCTGCGAAAGCAATGGGCAGAAGCGACTAATAGTTAGAATTTAACTACTAAATACAACTTCTCATTCCCTAAAGTAAACTAGTCACTTTAGAGTTACCCTAGTTTCTGATAGCGTAAAGAAAAAGTTTTCAAATTGCTTTATACTCATCAGGAGGATCAATACTAGTATACAAAACTA
>JBDRCK010000010.1:0-2514 GCA_043821785.1 bacterium
GCATCAAAATAAAATTTAAATCCGTCAAACTCAACCGGCAAACTCCTAAAAATTCTGTCAGTTTTTACATAATAAAGCATCTGTGTTTTCCAAAAAAGGATAACATCTTTTTCATCAGTATAAACTTTTTCATAAATATTATTATGAAAAGGAGTAGAATTAAAATAAATAGATCCACTTTCAGTAAAGTAACGACTAAAAAAAGAATGTAATTTATCAAAAAGCTCCTCTTTAAATTTCGAATGTTTTTTCAGCGCTTTATTAATATCATCTCTAAGTAGTTTTTCTATTTGCGAATAATAACCAGACTTTATCCGCATTAAATTAATAAAACCACCTTCTCCTTCAATTTTTGCACCAATAAATATATTTTGAAGCGCTTTGAAAAATTTTTGTTCTTTAGTCATAGTTTTTAATAAATTAATTAATTTTAGGGCTTTAGGGTGTTTTTCTTCTTTTATGCCTTAATCATACCCTGTTAAATGGCTTTGGTCAAACAAAAAAAACTGCGGTAAGACACAGTTTAAGAGACTTATTTATGAATCTTATTATTTTATTTCTGTGAAATATCTTTAATCTTATCTTAATGAGTTAGCTTTTCACTATAATCTGCGAAATGATGAGATTCTTGTTTCTGAGTGGTTGCTTTATGAGGTGGTGAAATAGCCTTGTTTAAGAGGTTTAGAAACTTTTTTTTGGTTGGTTTAGTCATAAAGTTATTATACTTTACTCTGTAGATAACGCAACCTTGACCAAAATATAATTTAAATGGTAAAATAATTACATTATCCCACTAAGGGACTTTTTTTTAAAACAAAAACACTCCTGTCGTTGAAAATAAGAGTGTCTTTGTTTGAGATGTTGGAGAGGTTAACCGAAATGGTATCGGCCTCGTCTTATAAGCGATTAAGCACTGAAATGCTTTGAGGGTTCGAATCCCTCCCTCTCCGTAGTTTTTTTCTCTTCTTTTATTATACCAAATTATCAAAAGATTTTCACCTTGCCCCCTGTGGAAAACTCTTTTTTAATTCGATAAAGTAAAAGTTAGCATATTAACTACTGAATTGTCAAGCAATTGACACTTTTAATATATTTTGTTAAAGGTCGCTGTAAAATATCAATAATAAGGAAAGATAAATATATGACTTCTAAAGAGTTAATAATAAAATACTTTGAAGGTGGTAATGCTACTGGTATTAGAATTAGTAGAGAGGTAAAAGAAATACTTGAAGTGATTAAAGAAATGGGAGATAAACTTGAGAAAGAGGGAGAAAGTGGAATGAATCAATTTGAAGACGGATTCAATGATTCAGACCCAAGAAACTCTAATAAATAACACTACTTTTCTGACTTATTCTTTTTAGGACTAATGCTTGGGACTTTTTTAAGACCAAGCATTTTTCTTAACTCATTTCTAGTAATAATCTTACTGGAAACAAGCTGACTTAATTTGTCAGCATTTTCTATAGCTTTTACTTGTATAGTGAGTTTTGATGTATACTCACTTGCTTGTTATGGGAGTATTGATGGCACAACTAAACCAAACAGAGGTCGGACCTTCTTTTGCCGGACCTTAGTAAAGGTACGGACAAAATAATGTCGGACCTTATCACGCAATCTTAGAGATCGGGGCTAGGAGATGAGACCCCTACACAACTCAAACATTACCACTCGCAGGGGCTGTTGTCGTTGTCTCCGTCTAGTTTGTGAATGTCATAACCGGTTTTACGTAAGCAACAGTTGTAAACCGCTTGAGCCTCTTTACTAGATTCAAAATCTGTACAATTGTATTGATCTGTTTCGCAATAACAAGTTTCTATAGTAATTATTTTTTAACCTCCAATCTCTCAATCCCATGTTCATTGATCTCGTCTCTCCACTTGTCTATAAATTCATATATTTTCTTAAATCTTTCTTCCCGGCTCATCTTTTTAATTTCTTTTTTGGAATAATGTTGGAAAAAATCTCTGTCACCTAAACGATCAATGATCTCGGCCCAGAAAATTTCTTCATCATATTCTTCATGAAGTTGATTGACATCTGTTTCTTCTTCAAATTTTCTAGTCGGATAAAACCTATTATCTGCCGCATCTTCATCGTCAACATATTCGTCAAGCCCAAATTGCTTGGCCAAAGAAAAAATATAATTATCTATTTCTTCATATTCCTTTTTCATCGGGTCATCTAAGGCTCCAGTACGATTGGCATTAGCCATCCAATTGCCAAGATAAACCAGTTTTAATAAAATCTCAAATTGTTTTTTGGTAAAACTTATTTTTATTTGCTTATTATCTGATTTTTTCATAGTTTTGACTATTTT
The DNA here is from genome assembly GCA_043821785.1 of bacterium. Lineage (GTDB taxonomy): Bacteria > Patescibacteriota > Microgenomatia > UBA1406 > GWC2-37-13 > JBBEDP01. Next base: position 2,321 of record JBDRCK010000010.1, read on the forward strand.
ATGATTTTTAATTATCCACAATACCTGATATTATAGCTATTGACAAGCTATTGAATGCTGATATATACTTATTAATGTAAACTTTAGGTTTACTTGATTTTGATCGAAATCCGCCTTCGGGCGGATTTTTGATTTATCTCCTAAATCTATCCATATTTAACCTATATTCAAAATCATCTGCAAATAAAACATCG
>JBDRCK010000011.1:0-41176 GCA_043821785.1 bacterium
CAAAGTAATAAAGCAATACTTGGATCTTCAAAAAACGTAAGTTATTTAAAAAATAAAAGTAAGATAGAATATCTACTTTATCAGCTTGATAGTACAAAATCAAAATATTTAGAGAATGCAATTACGTCGCTTAAAGACGCACAAAAAATCTCCCCAACCGACCCTAAAATACCATATAGCTTATCTATCTTTTATTCTATACTCTTTGATAAGACAAGAGATTATAAATACAGAGATCTTTCTTTAAAGGCAATCGATCATTCAATTGAGCTAAAATCTAATTATAGGGATGGATATTTCTTAAAAGCACAGCTACTTGAGAAGTTTGGCAAGATAATTAAGGCAAAAGAAGCTCTTCAATACATTCTTGACAATATAAACTCAAAAGACGAAGAAGCAAAAGAATTCTTAAAGAAGCTCTAAATTATTCACATTATTCACACCGGGTGTGTAATTTTAATTTACAATCCGGGTATGCAAACCCGGCTTGTCGACTGTCACAAAAGGATAAATTCGAGATTTTGTTGTCTATAATCCATTGAACTTTCCTTTAAGTCTACTTAGCATTTATAAATGCCTAAGAGAAAAGAAGTGATTGTAACAAAAGAAATTTATCATGTATTTAACAAATCAATTGATAACAAAAACATATTTTTAACAAAATATTTTATTGCAAGTGCTTTAAAAAGAATTAGATATTACAAATTTAATAACGTTATTAAATATTCAGATTTCATAGAATATAAAAAAGACATAAATAATAGCGAAAAAGCTAATGCTAAATTAGTCGATATTTTTGCATATGCACTAATGCCGAATCACTACCATTTTGTATTAAAAGAATTGGAAAATAACGGTATAAGACGGTTTATTTCTCGTTTCCAAATGAGCTTTGCATGGTTATATAACAAAAGAGTGAAGCGAAGTGGGAGTGTTTTTCAAGGTCGATTTAAAGCAAAACTTATCAAAAATGACCAAGTACTTTTACATATCGTAAGATATATCCACTTGAATCCAGTAACGGCGTATATGTTAGATTTTGAAAATTTAAAAAAATCAAATACTACCTCTTTTCAAGAATATTTAAGTGAAGCTAAAGGTAAATTAATTAACAAGAATGTAATCTTAAAGGAATTTAAAAATTTGAACACTTTCCAGAGTTTCCATGAAGATCAGATAGACTACCAGAGAAAATTATCTTCAATTAAAAAAATTTTGCTTGATTAGGATATGCTTGCAAACCCGGATTGGGATAAGCAAACCCGGATTGGGATAGAAAATACTTTAATTAAGAAAGTTATACTTGAAAAGTAGTTTTTACACACATGGTGTGGCGATTAGCCCGGATTAGGCTATTAAAGATAACCATCTGGATCGTCGATTAGATCAAGAGAAGTATTTGTTCCAATTTCAACCATAGAGTCTGAATTTCCACCATCGTTAAGTACTTTAGTGCATCCTGCCGCTGATTCTTGTACTACGCCAATTTCGTAGGTATTAGTATTAGCAGCATCATACCATATGTAATAATAAGCTTTACCAGAGTGTGTAGATAATGCAGCGGTACATCCACCACTACCAGCTGTTCCTGCTATTGAAGTCTGTTTGTTTACTGGGTCAACTGGTACTTTTCCTGCATAATCACAAATATCTACGCCTAACCAGTTTGTAGCTCCGCAAACACTTATTTCGCTAGCTGATGTAAGCAATGTGTCAGAAGAACCAGCAGGAATCGCATCAGCAGAGACAAGTTGTTCTATAATGACTTGCAGAGTTCCAAGATCTTTAAGCCTTTGTACATCTCTTGCTTTTCTTTGGCCTTCTGCAGGGTTTATGCTAAAAAGAACAGCTGCGATTAAAATACCAAGAATACCAATAACTATAAGAAGCTCAATAAGCGTAAAACCTTTTTGAAGTATTTTTTTCATATAATATATTCATTATAGACATAAATAAAAATAGTTGTCAAGGGGCATTTTTATACCTAATAAATTAGGATTATTTATTTCACAATTAAAAGATTAAAAAACTAACGTATTCTAATTCGTTAATGCGTTAATTCATTAATGGATAATATTGATTGTGTTATAATACAATTCTATGGCGCTACCTAAGCGAAAGCATTCAACACAAAGAACAGGAAAAAGAACAAATTCTAAAAGAATTAAAATGCCCTCTCTAGTCAAATGCAATAAATGTGAAAAAAAGAAACTTTCTCATAGAGTTTGCGCTTATTGTGCATCAAAATGATAGATATTCGCCATCAAAATAGAATAGATATAATAAAAAAGCTTTTTGAATTAAGCTTTAATAAAAAAGCATCTACTGAAATCAAAGAACAATCCCCTACTTTAAAGAAAATCTTGAAAAACAGTAAAAAAATTGAAGAAATAATAGTTAAACATGCTTCAAGGTATCCAGTTGATAAGATATCTAAGATAGATCTAGCAGTCTTAAAACTAAGTGTTTATGAGCTTTTATTTGAGAAAAAAAACCCTCCTAAGGTTATAATAAACGAAGCGGTAGAGCTTGCTAAAGAATTTGGAAACGAAAAATCATATTCTTTTATAAATGGAGTAATGGGAGCTGTTTTAAATGGAGAAACAGATTATGAGAAATAAACTAAGTACATTAGAAGAAAAAATAAAAATTATATTTGAAAATAAAGACCTTCTTAAGACTGCCTTTATGCACAGGTCATATTTAAATGAAAATAAAAAAAGAAAGCTTGAGTCAAATGAAAAACTTGAATTTTTAGGAGATAGCATATTGTCGTTAATAACTTCCTCATATCTGTTCCAAAAATACCCAGAATATTCTGAAGGAATATATACTGATATAAAAGCATCACTTGTAAAGACGAGTACCCTAGCACAAGTAGCTTTAGAGCTAAGTTTAGGAGAATATCTTTTTTTATCTAAAGGAGAGAGCAAAAGTGATGGAAGAAAAAATAAAAATATTCTTGCTGACTGTTTTGAAGCGCTACTTGGAGCGATATTTCTGGATAAAGGATTTAACAAGGCATATAGATTTACTCTAGATTATCTTATTGAAGATAAAATTGACGAAATAATTGATAAAAAACTTTATTTTTCTTCAAAAAGTAAGCTTCAAGAAACTATGCAGCGACAGTATAAAATCACACCAGATTATAAATTGATTAAAGAGTCAGGACCTGAACATAGAAGAGTATTTGATATGGGAATATTTTTTAATGGAAAAAAGCTTGGTGAAGGAATTGGTAAGACAAAAAAGCAAGCGGAAGAAGAAGCTGCAAAAAAAGCCCTCCAAAGACTTAAAAAATAATTTCTAATTTCTAAATTCTAAACAAGATCGAAATTCAAAAAACCTAAACTCGTTTTTATTATTTAAAATTTAGATACTAATATTTGTTTAGAGTTTAGAGTTTAGGATTTATTTTCTTGTGTTATAATTGAACGTTATGGCAGCAACTTTAAGATTAATGCGTTTTGGGAAAAAAAGAAGGCCTTTTTATAGGATTATTGTTATTGATAAAAGGAAAAAAAGAGATACTAAATATATTGAAAGTATTGGAATATATGATCCTATGGCAAATCCTTTAAAACTTGAACTTAATAAAGAAAGATTTGAATATTGGAAAAAAAATGGTGCTGAAATTTCAGATGGCCTTATAAAAGTTCTTAAATCAGGTAAATCTAAATTTATTAAAGCTAAAAAGGGTTAGTTTTTGTAGGATATTCTTCGTTATTTATGCTTTCCGTTAATGTTGGTGTTTGTATTGCGAATTTAATCTTATCTTTTATTTTGTCTACTTTTGTTAATACTTTTTGATAATCAGTTCCCTGTTGTCCAGTAAGCGACGTCTTTTTATTATAAAAACTTAAAGATAATGTAATTCCTGAGAACTCTTGAGAATTTAAGTTTATTTTTTCTGCTGTAATAAGTCTCCCACCAGCAAAATTATATTGTTGTAAAAAATCCAAAAAATTGTTTTGATTTCCTATCCCTGTTACTTCAATTGAGATTTGATTTTTTGACGATCCACCAAGATTAATTTTGTAAGAAGTAATATTAAAATTTGTAAGTTCAGACAAATTATCTAGCGCATAGATTATAGAAAAATAGTTTTCTGATTCTGGAATAAGAGCGGAAACAATATTATAGTAGCTATCAATATTTTTAACATCAGAATTAGATATAAAAGCTAGTGTATTTTTTTTGGATCTTATATCCTGCACATCTTTTTGAAGTTGATCGATATTTTCTGAATTCTTTGTATAGTTTCCAACCATAAGTGCTGGAATTACAAATATTCCAATTAATAGAACTATTGCAATAATAATATATATTAAATTTTCAGCAAGCGAATATTTTAAATATGGGTTAATTCGTATTTTCATTTATATCGATAAATTGACCTTCAAAGGCTATTTTGTAAATTTTTGCCCCTTGTTTTTCTTCTGTTTCAAGGCCTTTAAGATAAATTGATGAGAAGTTTTTTAAGAACTCATCCGATTCGATAAACTTAAAACTTTCTAACATAGAATCCATATCTGAAAAAGACAATGTAAAATTGAATTTCTTATCTTTATCAATATTCAAATTATCAACACTTGCAGATTCACTACTTTGATTAAGAGACTGTGTAAACACCTGATAATATGGATAAAAATTTGCGTCATTTTTTGAAAAAGTTTCAATATCTTTTAGCTTATTTGTTATTTTAATTAGCTTTACCTCGTCTTCTTTTTTAGTATTTAAAATTCCCTCGTTTTCTTGTTTTTCATTTGTAAGAGTAGTAATTTTTTTATTTTGATTAAAAACAAGTATTCCCATAATAATTGTAAAAATAAGAAGTAGAGCGGAAACACTGATTAAAGATATCCTAAATAATCGAAAATATTTTAATATATCCGCGAAATTATTTTTATTAACTAACAGGTTAATTCTAGTCTTTTTCATTATATTGAAGCTCCGATTGCTGGAATAAAGAATCCGAGCTTGTCTTTAAAATAATCAACAACATTATTTTTTGGAAGAATATTATATATATTTAAATAACTAGTTGGTATTGAAAAATACCTTCCAATAAATTCGTCTAAAGCATGAAAATTTATAGCTTCATTTATTAAATAAAGATTATTTATTTTAAGATTATTTTTTTTAGTAATATTGTTAATAGATCTATCGATTTCAGAAGCAAGGCTTTTAATACTTGGTGTTAATATCTTTCGCACATCGTAGCTTGAATTTTTTGATAGCCCAATATGTTTTAATAAATCGCTTCCTTTTTTTGAATCAACATTTATATTTATTTGGAGAGTTTTATTGAATATATTAAATCCAAGTTTAAAATTATGTGAATAAATCATTAACGATGGGTTTTCTAAAATATAATATATAGATGAAGAAACAAGTCCCATATTGATTATTACAAAACCAGAATTTTTTTCATTTGAAGGAGTTTTTGGCTTAAAAATATTATGGATAAATCGAGCCGTTGCAGAAGTCTCTGTTTCTAAAGATTGAGGAAAAAGCCCTGTTTTTTCTGAAACAATATTTATTTTTTCTATTATTTTTTTGGATGAAGCGGATAAAAGGGCTAATAATTTTTTTGTTTTTGGGTTTTTAAAAATAATTTCAATATCTAAATTAACACTATCAAGAGGGAGAGGTATAAACTGATCTGCTTGATATTTAATAACTGATAACAACTCTTTTTCGTTTACATCTGGCATTTCAATAAAACTATTGAAACTGAAAGTGTCTGGAATTACAAATCTTACATTTTTATCAACAATTTTAAGTTGTTTAATTAAGCTTTTTACTACTTTTGCGATATTATCAGTAGCGCTTTCTGCGTCAGACGTAAAAAATAAAGGATCAATATCGGCTATTCCCATATTTTTAATATTAAAACCACCGTCTTTTATTTGAGAATCAACTATTTTTATTCTAGCCTCTCCAATATCGATTGTAAAAGATTTATCATCTTCCATGCTTAAGTTCAATATAGAAGAAAAACAATAAAATATCAACGCAACTTTATTTTAGTTGAATAATTTAGAGAGGCGATTTCCTCTCTTTTTAAGTATTGAGTTTGTTTTTGTTCTATAGTAAACGAAATCCCAACTACTGGTTTTGAAAAATCTGAAATATATTGACAATTTATATTGAAGGAAGTTATTCTGGTGTTTGAACTGGAAGTAAGATCTACTTCAGCATTTACTATTGATGAACTTGATGCAATTTGATTACTTGATTGACTAAACTTAAACCACTCGCCGGAGTTGTCAGATAAGTAAAAATCTGTTCCATCGGAACTTTCATGATTATTGTCTTTACTCGTACAAACTGGAGTTGACAAGTCTTCATTTGTATATATTGCAATAGCTTTATTTCGTATCGTATTTTCCATAATACTTAGCGCATTGTCTCCTTCTCTTTTAATAGTGCTTAAAACATATACCTTTGCTTGTTGACGAGTAATGCTAAAAACTATTGCAAATATAATCGGTAAAATAAGGCTTATTAAACCTAGAACAATAACTGTTTCCATTAATGTAAACCCAAACCGCTTATTCATATTTTTCAAATATTGTATTTATTGGAATTGACACTGTTTCATTCCCCTGATTCCAAGATACAACTATATCTATAATAATACGATTTGGGTCTATAGAATCAGATTGGATATTTACCTCTCTTTTAAAAATAACATTAATTTTTTCATCGGGTTCGCAATTACTTTCCGAAGGCCATATAGTGATTGGATCTACATTAAAACACCAAGTTCCTCCAGCCTTATCTTTGAAAATGTCCCAGTCTGTTTCTTTTTCACCTTTTAACCATTCTTTAAGTCCTTCAGCATATCTTGTAGCTAAAATTTTGTTTTGGCTATTTATCAAATTTCGTACAGTTATTATAGATATTGTGACTGCAGATATAAGAAAAACGCTTAAAATACTTAAAACTACAAGAACCTCTATAAGAGTAAAACCAGAATTTTTCTTTTTTTTCATTGGTTAATTAACTACAATCTGTTCTTGTTTCAATTTCTATAACACCAACTTTATTCATATTAATATCTATACAATTTTTAGTACTTAGGCTTTTATTTTGCATTTTTATTATTGTTGAGCTTAATGATGGGTCTGAGTCTATAATTGTTTCATTTCCTAACTTTTTAAACAACATATTTGATGGTGAAGATTTAATAATAATATTATTAGGTAAATTGTAAGTTGCAACTGGAGTGAGTTGACCAGCATTGCATGTCAATTCTCCTCCACAACATCTTTGTAAAACATATTGATTTTCGCTTAAAATATTTATTTGATATCCAGTAAAATCGCTGCAATTTGTTTGATCTCCCAGATCTCCAGAAGAGCTTTTTTTGGAAGCGAGCGCAAGTACATCAGTCATTTTTTTTGCCTCAGTTTCTAACTTTTTTCCTTCAGAATATTTATTGTAATAGCTAAAACTTATACCAGATAAGATTGAAATAATTCCAATAACTACAACGAGTTCAAAAAGAGTAAAGCCTTTTTTTGATTTTAATTTATTGTTCTCCATATGGGTTAATAGTATAAAATTGTGAATCTTTTTCTAATGTAGTCTCTAGTGTGTAAGATATGCAGGATGTGTCAAATGACGGTTCACAGCCCGCTGGTAACGGCTCATAGAAATATTCTTTTTTTGTTTGTGGATCAACTGGAATAGGATTGTATCCCGCTGGATAAGGAGTGGGAACAGATGTCATATATTTTTCAAATTCCAAATTTTTATATATAGAAGAAGGATAACTTCCAAATTCATTATGGCTCTTGTATTGTTCTAAAGCGTTACTGATACTTTCTAAATCTGTTTTTCTTGTTGAGTCTCGTGATTTAATTAAAGCTTTTGAATATGAGACAAGCCCTAATGCTATTATTATAGCAATAATTGAAAGGGCAAAAAGCATCTCAATCATTGTAAAACCTGTTCTATTCTTCATATTTATTTTGTTCCATATGGACCAACGCAGTAATTGCATGATGAATTTCCGCAATTTAAAGTTAAATAGCAAGCATTGGTTGGAATAATTTCTAATTTAGCTCCTAAAGTAAAATCATTGCAAAGTATAGCGCTATTATTACAGTTTGTAGGAATTCTTTTATATATATAATCTTGTCGTGGAGAATATGGATCTGTTGGAATTGATTCCAAATATTTTTCTGTTTCTAAAGTTTCCCAATCTATTGGATAAAAAGAGTTATTGCTTCGATAAATTTCAAGCGATGCTCTAATATTGTTTAAATCTGCAATTCGTGCAGAATCTCTAGCTTTTTTTTGCGTAGAAGGATAACTAGCTAATCCAAGCATAAATAAAATTGTCATTATTCCAAGAACAATTAACAATTCAAGAAGAGTAAAACCAGATTTTTTGTTCATATACTCATTCTATAATATAGAAATCCTAAATGCTAAATTACAAATAACAAATAAGCTTTAAATTACAAATTTTAAATTTAAAAACATTTAAGCTGTCATCCTCAACTCGATTGAGATCTGGTTAACAGCAGATTCCCGATCAAGTCGGGAATGACATGAGTCTTAGATTTTAAATTTATTTGGAACTTGAAATTTAGAATTTATTATTTTAATTTATGGTTCTGTTGAAAACTCGCATGTACTTTGTTCATTTCCATAACTTATTGTAGCCACTGATTTCCCCAATTCTTTACATTTGGTTTCAAATATTGATCCCGAACCACCAATTGGAGAACAATCTAAATTATTTTGTATTGACCATGCCGTACTCGAAGAATTAGACCCCATTGTGACTACATACTTTTTAGAATTTGTATCATATTTTGCATTATCTATTTGATCACAATTTAAACCTTGTTTTTGTGCATTAGTTTCTTTATTTTCAATATAATTGTGTGTGTTTTTATTTATAAATTTATTAGTTCTTAAATATAAAAAAAGCACACCAAATAAAATTATAAATATCAAGATTATAGGAATTAGAATTTCAAATGTAATAGTTTTTTTGTTTTTCATATATTATGGTGAAATTACAACTGGGCAGTTACCAGATGAAAGACCATTAGTTACGTTTACAGTGGTTGTTCCTGCTATTTGACATACGGTAGTGAATACAGCTCCAGTTCCAGAAGATCTTGAACAGGTTAGAGTGTTGATTAGGCTCCATTGACTTGCTGGATCACCTGATTCCATAGTGACTGTATCATTTATATGAGCTATGTTTACTTGATGACAACTTATAGTTGGCATTGGTGTAGATGTAGGAGCTGATGTGGGTGTTGGTGACGCAACTATAGGAGGTGTTGATGTTGGTGTATTTATTGGAGAAACTATAGAAGGCGTTGGAGTTAAAAGTAAACCAAGAGAACTGTAACAATAATTATATGAAATCGAATTACAGTTACAACTTGACGGTCCTCCCCTTTCAAGCTCAGCTGCCAAAAGATAATTTGTTGGATCAGTAGCATTAAGTTCATAACAATAATTAACTGAAGAATTAAGCGGATCATTAGGTATTTTATCGATATAACCATCACTACTTATTAAACTACTAAGATTAGCTACGTAGTATTTATCTGGATTTTGATCTCTATAAAACTCTAAACTTGCTCTTATTTGATTAATATCTGTTTTTCTAACAGAATCTCTGGCTATTTGTTTTGAAAAAATGAATAGATTTGAGCCTAAAGTTAATATTAGTGATATTATTCCAAAAACAATGGTAATTTCAAGAAGAGTAAAACCGCGTTTAAATTTCATATAAATAGTATGCAGTATTGCATATGCAGTATCAAGTATTATAAAAAATAAAAAGAATAAATTAAAAATAAAAAATTTCAAGTTCCAAATAAATTTAAAATCTAAGACTCATGTCATTCCCGACTTGATCGGGAATCTGCTGTTAACCAGATCTCAATCGAGTTGAGGATGACAGCTTAAATGTTTTTAAATTTTAAATTTGAAATTTAAAGCTTATTTGTTATTTGTAATTTTAGATTTAGAATTTTCAAATTAGGAATTTGAATATTGATTATATATGTATATTAATACATGATCGATAGCGTTTTGTGCATCGACATTGTTATATAGAACATAAGATCTAAAAGTTATCAATTCTCTTAGTATGTCTGTTATTTTTGGGTCTTTTTCAAGTTTTGTTTTAAGGTAAAAAATCATTCCATCAAATATTTCAACTGGATTTTTTTTACCTTTAGCTTGAAATACCTTATTCCCTAAAATTTTGAGATCTTTATTTTTTATTAATTTGTCTAATTCCGAAACAATTTTTGGATTAATCTTATCTTCGTTATTCTGCTCGACAATAATTTTTGATCTAGACACTAATGTTGGAACAAAATTATTATATTGAGATACAACAAGAATAAAATGTACTTGAGGACTATGTTCTTCAAGCGTTTTTAAGAATGCATTTTGAGCCTCATATGAAGAAGAATCAAAATTATAAAGAATATATAACCTTGACTCAGTAACACTATATGCAAGACTTTTTTTTATTTCTTTAATTTGATTGATAGAAAATTCTTTACCTTGTGGATGAATTTTAATCGTAAAATCATCATTTACTCCTATATTTTTTTGATGTTTTTTTATAAAAAAATTTATTTTATTTTGACTGTTAGAAACAAGTAAAATTGGAAGCATAATTAGTATTGAATTTTAGCAAAAATATAACTATATTGAAAGTATGCAAATATCCCCAAAAAGATTATTAAACAAACTTGTTGTTAACAAAATTTTAACACAAGGATTAGCTGATAGACTTGAAGTTGAAAGTATACAAAAAAATATTCCTATATATGATTATTTACTTTCAAACCCAGAGCTTAGTAAAGCGGAAATTGTTAAAGCTGCTAGTGAAGTTGAAAATGTACTTTATGTAGATTTAGAAAAATCTCCAGTTGACCCACAAGCAATAAGTCTGCTACCAGAATCTATTGCTAAAAATTTGAACGTTTTACCCTATAAGTTAGATCCTAAAACAGATACATTATATGTTGCCACAGAAGATCCAATTGATTCAAGTAATAGCGAATTTATTGAGAAAAAAACAGGAAAAAGAGTGATTTTAGCTCTTGCAGATAAAGATCTAATTAAAAATTATATAGATTTATCTTACTCTAAAGGTTTGTCTCCAGAGGTAACTGAAGCTTTAAAAGAATATAGCCCTCCTCAAGAAAAAAAAGCTATTGAGGATATTGGGAGTTTGATTAAAGAAGCTCCTATAGCGAAAATTGTATCGACAATTTTAGAATTTGCTATTAAAAGTAGAGCGTCAGATATCCATATAGAAGCCGAAGAGTTAAAAACAAGAGTGAGATACAGAATTGATGGAATACTTCAAGAAAAACTTGTTTTGCCAAAAGCAATTCACGAGGCACTTATTTCAAGAATAAAAATATTGGCGGAAATGAAAATAGATGAAAGAAGAGTTCCGCAGGATGGTAGATTTAACTTTAAACTTGGTGAAGAAGAAGTTGACTTGCGTATATCAACTCTTCCGACAGTGCATGGTGAAAAAGTTGTAATGAGACTTTTAAAAAAAACAGGAGGCATTCCAGCATTAACAGATTTAGGACTACGAGGACCCCAATATAAAGAAATTGAAGAGGCTGTAGTTAAACCTTATGGAATAATTCTTGTGACTGGACCAACAGGATCTGGTAAAACCACTACTTTATATTCAATATTATCAAGGCTAAATAAACCTTCGGTTAATATTGTTACTCTTGAAGATCCAGTTGAATATCAAATATCAGGAATAAATCAAGTTCAAATAAATCCTCAAGCTGGTTTAACTTTTGCAAACGGTTTAAGATCATTTTTAAGACAAGACCCAAATATTATACTTGTTGGAGAAATTCGTGATAAGGAAACTACAACTCTAGCAATTCAAGCAGCATTGACAGGCCATTTAGTTTTTTCTACTCTTCACACAAACGATGCAGCAACAGCAATACCAAGGTTGATAGATCTTGGTGGTGAACCTTTTTTAATAGCATCTGTTTTAAACGCAGCTCTTGCACAAAGAATTGTAAGAAAAATATGTGAACATTGTAAAGAAGAGTTTATTCCTGAACAAAGCGTGCAAGAAGATATAAAAAAGGTTTTAGGAGATTTATTACCAAAACAGTATAGGGAGCAAGGACAGATTAAATTATACAGAGGTCGCGGAAATTGTCAGGAATGTGGAGATTCAGGATATTATGGAAGAATTGGTATTTTTGAAGTTTTAAGAGTTACTCCTAATGTTACTAAATTAATTTTGCAAGAATCAGCAGCAAAAGATATTTATAATCAAGCGGTTAGTGAAGGGTTTATTAATATGAAACAAGATGGGTATTTAAAAGCATTAGCTGGAATAACAACTTTAGAGGAAGTTTTAAGAGTTGCTGAAATTTAATTTTTTATGGACATAAATAGTATTCTTGATCTTGCGATTGAGAGAAAAGCGTCAGATATTCATATTGTCTCAAATTATTATCCATCAGTTAGGATTAATGGGACTTTGTATCAATTGACTACATTGCCAGTAATAACCAAAGAGAGTTCAGATACAATTTTAACAAGTATCATAAACAATGAACAAAAAGAAAGTTTATATGCCAATAAAGAGCTTGATTTTGGATACGAATATAAAGATAGTAGATTTAGAGTAAATCTTTATTATTCAAGAGGGAGTTTAGCAGCTTCATTTAGAATGATTCCAAAAAAAATAAAAAGTATCGAGGAGCTTGAGTTACCTGAAGAGCTTAATAATGTTACTGAATATTCAAGTGGGCTGGTTCTTGTAACAGGTCCAACTGGTGAAGGAAAAAGCACAACTCTTGCTGCGCTGATAAACAAGATAAATCTTTCTCAATCAAAAAATATTATAACAATTGAAGATCCTATTGAATTTATATTTCCATATGCAAAATCAGTTGTTTCACAAAGAGAGATTCATAAAGATACACATTCTTGGAGCATGGCTTTAAGAACAATTTTAAGAGAGGATCCAGATGTGATATTTATTGGAGAGATTAGAGATTACGAATCAGCTGCAAATGTATTGACAATTGCAGAGACAGGCCATTTAGTATTTTCAACGCTTCATACAATATCTGCCCCTGAAACTATAAGTAGACTTATTGATATGTTTCCGTCAGACCAGCAAAATCAAATTAGAACACAACTTGCTTCTGTTCTTCGTGCAATAATTGCTCAAAGACTACTACCAAGACAAGATATTCAAGGAAGAATCGCCTCTATAGAAGTTTTGTTTAATAGTCCGGCCGTATCTTCAATAATAAGAGATGGCAAACCTTTCCTTTTAGATAACGTTTTACAAACATCCAGTGCAGAAGGTTATATTTATTTTGAAAAATATCTTGCAAAACTTGTCAAAGAAGGTAAGATTTCCACTGAAACCGCTGCAATACATGCAATAAGACCTAAAGAGCTTAAAAAATATCTAACAATATAAAATGCTTTATACATATAAGGCCATAAAAAATAATAAAAGAGTAACTGCAAAACTCGAAGCAGATTCTGAAAAAAGCGTTCTTAAATATATGAAAGAAAACGACTATTTTCCCATATCGATTACGCAGTCAAATGCAAGTATGGATTTTATTGACCAAGCACTAAATCGAATCAATTTTTCTGATATTGTAGATTTTACTAGACAACTGGCTATTATGTTAAATGCAGGGTTAACTTTGGTTGATTCGTTAGAAATATTAGAAAAACAGATTATAAAAACTACTCTAAAAACACTTGTAAGTGACATTAACAAACAGATAAAAGCAGGAACATCTTTTTCATCTGTTTTAAAGAAATATCCAAAATACTTTCCAAATCTTTACATATCTTTAGTTAAATCTGGTGAAGCATCTGGTAAGTTAAGCGATATTTTGCTTAGATTAGCCGAAAATCTTGAAAAAGAAAGAGAATTTAAAGGAAAATTAAAAGGCGCAATGATTTACCCAGTAGTTGTACTTTCTGCAATGGCTATAGTTATGTTTATTATGATAACTTTTGTTGTTCCAAGACTTTTAAGTCTTTATAAAGACTTTCAAGTAGAGCTTCCGCTAAATACAAAAATACTTATTGCGTTGTCTTCTTTTTCAAATGCATATTGGCCAATAATTATTGTAGTCGTGATATTAGCAATTATTGGTTTAAGATCTTATTTTAAATCTCCTGTAGGTAAAAAAATGTTTGATACTATATCTTTAAAAACTCCAATACTTAGTAATGTAATTAAAATGGCAGCATTAGTTGATAGTACAAGGACACTAGCTATCCTTATAGGTTCTGGAGTTTCCATTTTAGATGCTTTAGATATCATAATTGATACTACTGACAATACGATATTTAAAAAATCTTTTACTGAAGTTTATAGCAAAATAGAAAAAGGTCAATCTTTAGGAAATGCTTTATCATCAGAACAAGTTTTTCCTCCTATATTGGTTCAGATGTCAATCGTAGGAGAAAATACAGGACATTTAGACGAAACGTTACTTCGACTTTCTAAATACTTTGAATTTGAATCAGAATCTGCAATAAAAGCAATGACTACATTAATTGAACCTGCAATTCTTATTTTGTTGGGATTTGGAGTAGCGTTTTTAATCATGTCTGTTATAACGCCAATTTATCAATTGACATCTTCTTTTTAAAGATTAGTCACGGGCAATTCTTTCTATATTATATTTTGCTAATTTTTCTTTTAAATTATCGCTTAACTTATTCAAAGTATCATTCTTAAACATTTTTATAACAGCTTCTTTTGTATTTTTAATTGTTTTATAGTCTGTCAATGAGGCTATTTTTAGTTCAAATAATCCATGTTGCTTTGTTCCAAACAATTCTCCATATCCTCTATTTTGTAGATCGTATTCCGCAATTTTTGAGCCATTACTATTTTTAGCAAAATAATTTAATCTTGATTTTACTTGTGGGTTTTCTTTATCTGAAAAAAGTAAACAGAAAGATTCAATAGGTCCCCTGCCTACTCTTCCTCTAAGTTGATGAAGTTGTGCTAATCCATATCTTTCTGCACCTTCTATTACCATAATTGTAGCATTTGGTATATCTATCCCTACTTCAACAACCGAAGTAGATACTAATATATTTGTTTGATTATTTTGAAATTTTTCCATTACATTATTTTTTTCTTCGCTTTTCATCCTTCCATGTAACAAATCTACACTTAAGTCTGGAAAAACTTTTTTTGATAATTTTTCATACTCTTTTTTTGCTGCTTTGACAGATTTCATAGTCTCATGTTCTGATTCTTCAATTAGCGGACAGATTATAAACACCTGAGTATCTTCTTTTTTGATTTTATTATTTATCCATTCGTACATTTTTTTTCTTTTGCTTTTTTGTATAAAAAAAGTCTTTGTTTCAGCTTTATGTTTTGGCATTTCATCAAGTTGAGATAAGTCAAGTTCTCCATATAAAGTCATAGCGGCGGTTCTTGGTATTGGTGTAGCGGTCATTGTAAGAAGGTGAGGATTTATACCTTTTTCTTTTAGTTGAGCTCTTTGTACAACACCAAATCTATGTTGTTCATCAATAACAATAAATCCCACTTTTTTAAATTCAAGTTTTTGTGTAAATAAAGCATGTGTTCCGATAACAACATCTGACTTCGCAAATTCTTCCCGACTTTTTTTAATAGAACCAGATATTAATGATATTTGTGGACTATTTTCAATTTTAGAGAATAAAGAATTTAAAGTATTGTGATGCTGGTTAGCTAAGATTTCTGTTGGAGCCATAATAAGTGTTTGAAACCCATTGAGATAAGATACATATGAGCCAATTGCTGCAACTACAGTTTTTCCCGAACCCACATCTCCTTGAAGAAATCTGTTCATTGGATTTTTTTTAGATAAGTCATTAAGAATTTCTTCAGTAGCCCTATCTTGAGCATTTGTTAATTTAAAAGGTAGTAAGTGTATAAATTTTTTAATTTTGTTTTCGTATTTTTTTACATCCAATTTATTACCTGTTTTTTCTTTTTGCCAATTAGCTCTTATAATATGTGCAGCTAGTTGTACTACAAATAATTCATCAAAAGAAAGCCTATGTCGTGATTCATTAGCAGTTAATATATTTTTTGGAAAATGTATTTGTCTATATGCGCTTTCCGCATCTGTTAATTTATATTTTGTAAGAATTGATTGAGGAAACATTTCAATACCATATAAATCTATAGTTTTTAAAACATAAAATATTTTTTCTCTTAAAGTTCTTGACGATAAGCCTTTTTTTTCTGGGTAAATAGGTACTAACCTGGCAGTATGAATCGTTTCTTGATCTAAAGATCTCAAAAACTCATAGTTTTTAGGAAACATTTGCTTTTTCTTTCCTTGAAGTTTAATATCTCCACTAACGCTAATATATCCTCCCTGTTTTAGTAATCTAATTAAGTAATATTGGTTAAACCAAATAAGCGTTATTTTATCAGTACCGTCAAATACTTCTGCTTTTTGTATATTCAATCTGTTTCTTGTAAATTCACTTTTAATGGATTGTATTTGACCTTTGATTGTTATTTTTTCTCCCTCTTGAGTTTTATCAATATCTGACACTACAGTGTAGTCTTCGTATCTAAAAGGAAAATAGTTAACTAAATCAAGATAAGTTCTTATTCCTAAAGACTTCATTTTTCTAATTGTTAGAATGCTTGTGAAAGGAAGACTTTCTATTGGGGTTTTTAACATTGCAATACTTTATCTCAAAAAAAATAGAGGGGCAAGTGAAGAAAATATCAAAATAAGTGCCGAAATCACTATTACAACAGACATTATGTTTTTTGGGGTTAGAAGCTTTTTAATCTTTTTCACAGTCTTATATATCAGATGATATAATTATTTGTATGAAATTTCAATCAAGAAGACTTCAGTTTAGAGATAAATATAAAAAACAAAAAAAAACTCAGAAATTACTTTTTTATGCATCTGCAATAATTCTTGGAGGTTTAATTTTTGCATTTTTAGTTTTTGCATGGTTCGCAAAAGATCTTCCTGCTCCTGGAAAACTTTCACAAGCTAGTGGTGCTTCATCAATTTTCTATGACAGGGATGGAAAGGTTTTGTTTGAGACATATAAAGATAAAAATAGAGTTCCAGTTGAGCTTAAAGATGTTTCACAATATTTGAAAAATGCAACTATTGCTATAGAAGATAAAAATTTTTATAAACATCAGGGAATATCACAAATTGGTATTTTAAGAGCGGTTTTGAATATTGTGTTAAAAAAACAGATTCAAGGAGGATCAACTATTACACAACAGCTTATAAAAAACGTTCTTTTAACTTCTCAACAAACAATACCAAGAAAAGTAAAAGAAATAATTTTGGCTGTAATGGTTGAACAAAAATATAGTAAAGACGAAATTTTTCAAATGTATCTTAACGAATCACCATATGGAGGTAGCTTTTGGGGAATAGGATCGGCAGCTAAAGGATATTTTGATAAATCACCGAAAGATTTGACACTTTTAGAATCAGCTTTTCTTGCCGGACTTCCTCAAAGTCCTAATTATTATTCACCTTTTTATGGTAAAAATGATACTTGGAAAGAAAGAACAAAATCTGTTTTAAGGAGAATGCGTGAAGATAAATACATTACAAAAGATGAAGAAAAATCAGCACTGAAAAAACTGGAAACTCTTAAATTTGAAGCGCCAAATTTAAGTATAAATGCTCCACATTTTGTATTTTATGTAAGAGATCAGATAGAAAAAGAGTTTGGCCCAAAGATTTTAGATCAGGGAATTAAAGTAAAAACTACAGTTTCACTTGATGCACAAAAAACAGTAGAAAAAATAGTAAATGAAGAAGTTAAGAAATTAAAAAGTGCAAAAGTTGGAAATGGTGCCGCAATAGTTTTAGATTCAAAAACCGGTGAAATACTTGCAATGGTTGGTGCTTATGATTTTAACAATAAAGAGTATGGAAAATACAACGCTTCAACAGGACTAAGACAACCAGGTTCTGCATTGAAACCAATTACATACGCCATAGCACTTGAAAAAGGATATACACCGTCAACTGTCTTAATGGATTTAAAGACTGTTTTTCCAAATCAAGGAGAAGAGGATTATGTTCCAGTAAACTATGATGGTAAATATAAAGGTCCAGTTCAAATTAGATTTGCTCTAGCTAATTCTAGAAACGTACCAGCTGTTAAAACACTGGCAATGGTTGGTATAAAAGATTTTTTGAAAAAAGCTGAAGAGCTTGGGCTTGATACTCTAGCCTCTACTCAAGATAATTTAAATAGATTTGGTTTAGCGTTGACATTAGGTGGAGGTGAGGTCCGCTTACTTAGTTTGTCCTCTGCATATTCAGCTTTTGCAAGAGGAGGAACACATCTTGAAGAAAGCGGAATTCTTGAAATAAGAGACAGTAAAAACAAGGTAATTTTTAAAGCGAAAAAACCGAAAGAAAATAGAGTATTTAGTGCCGAAACTTCATTTATTATTTCGCATATTTTAACCGACAATATTGCTAGATCTGAAGAGTTTGGTACTAATTCTTTTCTTAATGTGGGAGGTAAGACGGTTGCTGCAAAAACAGGAACAACTAACGATAAGCGAGATAACTGGACAATGGGATTTACTAAGGATATTACTGTTGGTGTTTGGGTTGGGAATAATGATAATTCTCCTATGGATTCAATTATTGCATCAGGAGTAACAGGAGCATCCCCTATTTGGCATAGGATAATGACAGAGCTTTTGAAAGACTATAGTGATGGCATTATGCCACAACCAAATAAAGTTAAAGCTTTAACTATTGATGCTTATTTAGGAGGATTGCCAAAAGACGGTTCTCCAACTCGATCAGAATATTTTATAGAAGGGACCGAACCAAAAGAAACATCTCCTTTTTATAAAAAATTGAAAATATCAAAATCTACTGGAAAATTAGCAAATGATGTAGAGATAAGAAGTGGAAATTATGATGAAAAAGAATTTGTTCAAATTACTGAAAACGATCCAATCTCAATTGATGGAAAAAATAGATGGCAAGAGGCTATAGATGCATGGGCAAAAGAACAATCAGATGATAAATATCATTATCCAACAGAAGAGTCAACTCAAAATTCAGACGATGTAGTAGTTTCATTTAAATCACCGCAAAATAAACAAAAAATAGACGACAACAATGTTGAAATAAAAATTTTAATAACATCGATATCCAATATAAAGTCTGTAAAACTCTATATTGATGATAATGAGGTAAAGTCTTATTCAGGAGATAGGGATGAAATCAATGAAACTATTAATATTGGAGACGGTGAGCATGAACTGAAAGTACAGGCGATAAATGAAAAAGATAAGCAAGCGGAGACTAAAATTAAAATAGGTATTAAAACAGAGGTAAGTGAATAAGATTACAGAGCTTTTTTTATTTTATTCAATTCTATTAGTGCCTCTTTTTCGGTAAGATTTTTTTCATAAGAAGAAAAGAATAATCTGAATGTTATATTATCTTGATATTTATCTAAAACTTTAATATCTATAAGCAATGTGGAATTAGCAAATGCTTTTGTTTTAAAATCTTCATAACTTATATTTTTAACTGTTAAATCAAGTTTTATCATAGCATACGATGCGGTTTTTCTATATTCTGGGAGCTTTTTTGAATTTTGAACAATATCTAGTAAATTTATTTCTGTTACATACGCTTGTTTTATGAGACCGAAACTTTGACCTATATCGTTTTTTATCATTCCAAGTATTCCAATATTCTTATTGTTTATCATAATTTGTGTTTGTTTTAATTTTACTAATAGGTCTGAATTTCCATCGACGAACTTGGCATTTTTAATATTTAACTCAATTAATAACGCCTCAACAATTCCTTTTAAATCAAAATAATTTGTATTGGTAATGATTGAAAGTTTTAAAATTTCTTTTGGAAGATCTTCTTTTTGTTTCAGGAAGATTTTTGATACTTCAAAAAACATCATTTTTTCCTGTTTCCCTTGATTAATTTTTAGATTGCTTAGAAGTGATGGAATTAATGTAGTTCTAAGATATTCGAGTTCAAAAGATATAGGATTGGAGACTTTAAGATGGTCTTTTTCGTTTAATTTACAATTTTTAATCTGTTCTTTAGAAATCATTGAGTAATTAATAATTTCAGTAAGTCCTATATGTTTAAGATATTTTTTTATATCTAAAATAAGATTATTTATTTTTGGTAAATCTTTTTGTGTAGGAACATAAGCCATATTTTGTAGTTTTGAAGGAATATTATAATATCCAGAAATTCTTGCAACTTCCTCGACAACATCTTCTTTTATAGAAATATCATTTTTTCTAAATGAAGGAACGGCTATGTTTAAAATATCTTTTTTTTGAATTACAGCAAATCCCAATCTGTTTAAAATCTTTAAAACATTTTTTTTATCTATATCTTGACCTATTAATTTATTGATATTGGAAAAAGATACGCTGATACTTTTAGGTTTATATTTTTCTTCATATATGTCTATTATTTTGGAGGAAATTTTTGCTTTTGCACTTTTTTCAAGTAAACCTGCACCAAAAACCAAAGTTGTTTCAGTTCTTTCTTCATCAAGCCCTTTTTCAAAATATGATGCCGAATCACTTCTTTTTCCAGTTAACATAGCAGTTCTTCTAACCATTTTGCCGTTAAATACAGGAACAAATAAAAGAATATTTTTTGTATTGGGTTTTACTGATGAATTAAAGGCGCCCATTATTCCAGGCTGATCAATAATTTTTTCTTTTCCATCTGATATAATAATGTCGTCTCCTGGTAATATAACTTTGTCTTTATCAAGTGTCGTTAGAGCCTCCCCTTTCTTACTTTTTCTTACAATCATTTTAGAGTCTCCTATTGAATCGTAATCAAATATATGGCACGGTTGACCTAAAGCTATACGTATATAGTTTGAAACATCAACAACATTGTTAATTGTTTTTACTCCACAGGCCATGAGTCTTTGTTTTATTAATTTTGGAGATTCCTTGATTTTAACTTTTGATAAAACTAAGACGGAAAGTCTAGAAATAAGATTAGCATCTTGTATTTCTATATTTAATTTATTCTCGTCTTTTTCTTTTATATTTTTAAATACAAGTTTTTCTATTGGATTAAATTTAATTTTTGCTTTTTTATCAAATTGAGGAAGAATTGTTTGTGCTTCTTGAGCAATACCAAATACAGAGGCAGTATCTATTCTGTTTGATGTGATTTCAATATCAAAGACATATTCATTTCCTATTTTTTCAACACTTTCAACAGAAGGGCCACAGAGTGATAAATATTTTTGAATTTCATAAGGATCAGCGTCTGTGTCAAGATAATCAAGAAGCCAATTATATGTTATTTTAATATTCACTTTTAAAATTGATTTAAAAATTCTAACTGACCAGAATATAAAATTCTGATATCGTCTAGCATAAATTCTTTTTTCATCATACTAACTCTTTCAACTCCAAATCCAAAAGCCCAACCGCTATATTCTTCAGGATTTGTCCCCCCTTGTATCAAGACATTTGGATGAATCATTCCAGATCCTCCTAACTCGAGCCAGCCGGATTTGCATACCTTACATTTACTTTCTTTATTTGGTGTGTCATGTATAATTCCTGTTCCTTTACAAATTTCACAAGTTATATCTATTTCAAATGAAGGTTCTGTAAATTGAAAATGAAATGGGCGAAGTCTTATCTTTGTACTTGTTGAAAAGAATTCGTGTACAAAGTATTCAATGGTTCCTTTGAGGTTTGAGATATTAATATTTTTATCAATGCACATTCCTTCAAATTGATGGAGCATTGGAGTATGTGTAGTGTCCCAATTTGGTCGATAACACTTTCCAATATTAACCATTCTAATAGGTGGCTTCTGAAGCCTTTGCATTTCTCTATTTTGTCCTGATGAAGTATGGGGAGTAAGTATCATTTTTCCATTTTTTTTATTTTCAGGTTCACTTATAAAAAAAGTTTCAAAATCATCTCTTGCTGGATGGTTTTTTGGCATGTTAAGTGCATCAAACGCAAAGTGTTCCCATTCGACTTCTGGATAAAAAGAACGATTAAATCCTATTTTTTTAAAAATTTTTTCTATTTCCTCTATAACAAGTGTAGTAGGGTGAAGAGTTCCTTTTGGATATTTTTTTCCAGGAAGAGTTATATCAATAAACTCTTCTTTTTCATTTTTATCAATAATGTTTTTGGATTTTATAGCTATTTGACTTTCTATATTTTGTTTTAGCGCATTTATTTTTGGACCAAGTATTTTTTTATTTTGAATGTCGATTTTTTTTAATTCTTCTATAAATGAGTTTATTAAACCTTTTCTTCCTAAGTATTTTATTCGCAAATTTTCAAGAGAATCAGAGTCCTTAATTTTTTCTAATTGTGTTATAAAGTCTGAAGATGCTTTATCTATATTCATTTACTGATTATACCTTATTTCGTTTTTGAGCTGGATTGTACTTTATCAATTATTTCATCAAAAACTTTTGGATATTCGTATGCAATTTGTGCTAAAATTTTTCTGTCGAGCTCTATTTTTTGCTTTTTTAATTGATCTATAAATCTACTATATGTTAATCCTTTAATTTTAAGCGCAGCGTTTATCCTTAATATCCAAAGACTTCTTAAATCTCTTTTTTTATTTTTTCTTCCTGCAAAAGCATATTGCCCGGCATGCAATACAGCTTCATGAGCTTTTTTATATTGCTTGTGTCGAGTCATCCAATAACCCTTGGCTTTTTTAAGTATCTTATTGTGTTTTCTTTTACGAACTGTTCCAGTTTTTACCCTTACCATATTTTATTTAAGCTTTTTTTAACATTTGTTTAACTTTTGTTGCAAATTTACCTTTTACTAATTTCATACTTTTTAATCTTCTAATTCTACTTTTACTTTTGCCAGCACGTTTATGCCTTAAATCATGCGATCGATGTAAAAGCTTGCCAGTTTTTGTCATCTTAAATCTTTTTACGACTGATTTTCTAGGTTTTGTTTTTTTCTTTTTCATAAGTTTATACTATACCTTATTTTTTTCTGGATACAACAGCTCTAATTACCCTTCCTTCTAGTCTTGGTTCTTTTGATATGTTTAACTCGCCAAGATCTTTAATAAATTCATTAATTTTTCGTATTCCTAAATCTCTTTTTGCCATCTCTCTTCCTTTTAATAATATGTTAATTCGTAACTGATTTCCTTCATCTAAAAATTCCTTCCCTCTATTTACAAATCTATCATAATCTGCTTTACCTATAAATAGAGATATTTGGATATCCTTTACTTCTCCTTTTCTTGAACCTTTTTTTGCTTCTTTTAACTTTTTCTCTTCGTGGTAAAGAAATTTATTAATATTCATAAGTTTTGCTACAGGTGGAATAGCTTTTGGAGCTATCAATATTAAATCAAGCTCTTTTTTTCGTGCTTTTCTAACCGCATCTTCTGTTTTTACAACTCCTACCTGTTTAGCATTTTCATCAATCAATCTAACTTCCGGTACTCTTATATCTTCATTAATCGTGAAAGATAGTCTTGAAGATTTTATATTTCTCAATTTATTATTTTAAGCTTTGAATAAACTCATAAAGATTCTTGGAGCCAAGACCTTTGCCTTCCCTAGTTCGAATGGAAACAAAAATGTTGTTAGATTTTTCGATATTTTTATCTGATTTAGTAACTTCTTTATCTCCTATTATAAGCATATATGGAACCTTTTGCAAGGTAGCGTTTCTTATTTTTGAGCCTACTGTATTGTCACTATCATCGTGCTCTACTCTAATATTATTCTCTTCTAATATCGAATGAATTTGTTTTGCAAAATCATTATGTTTTTCGGAAACAGGAAGAACAGATATCTGCACAGGAGCTAGCCAATATGGAAATGACCCTTGAAAATGCTCTGTTAGAATTCCGATAAATCTTTCAATAGAACCCAGTACCGCTCTGTGTACAATAACAGGTCTTTTTTGTTTTCCATCTTTATCGATATAGTTTAAGTCCATTTTTTCAGGAATTTGAAAATCAAGTTGGACTGTTGCAAGTTGCCAATCTCTATTTTGAGAGTCTTTTATATGTATGTCAATTTTTGGTCCGTAAAAAGCCCCATCTTTTTCTTTTATGCTGTATTTAACTTTAGAATCTTTTAAGGCTTGTTCTAAATCGCCCTCTGCCTTATCCCAAAGTTTTTTGTCACCCATTGCTTTTTCAGGTCTTGTTGCAAGATAAAACTCTGGATTAAACCCAAGATCTTCATAGAATTTTTGTGACCAAATAAGAAGATCGTGTATTTCTTTTTGTATTTGGTCTGTTGTAACAAAATGATGAGCATCATCTATGACAAACTGTCTGACACGAAAAGCTCCACCAAGTACTCCTGATAATTCATTTCTATGTAGCAAGCCAAATTCTGCAAGACGAAGAGGAAGTTCTTTATAACTTCTTTTTTTTGATGAAAAGATTAGAGCAGCTTCAGGGCAGTTCATTGGTTTTAAAGAATAGCTTTCTTTTTCGTGCTTAAAATTGAACATATTTTCATTGTAGAAATCCCAATGACCTGATTGTTTGAAAAGCTTACTTTTTACAAGAGCAGGTGTTGATATCTCAAGATAACCATTTTTTAAAAGATTTGATCTTAAATATTCAACTAGAGTTTTATATATTGTCCAACCTTTAGCATGCCAGAATATTGTTCCAGGAGCTACATCGTGAAAAGAAAAAAGATCAAGCTCTTGCCCAATCTGCCTATGGTCTTTTAATTTTGAAGTATCCATCTATCCTTAAATTATACAATACCTTGAGAGTCTGCTGGTGTTTGTTGATCAAACTGTTCAAAAAACGAGCTTGGAAGCTGCGTATCTCCTTGATCTAATGTTTCTTCAATAATTTGTATTACATGACCTAATCTTTCCTTAAATTTTCTAAATGATTCTAACGAACCTTTTTTTTCTTGATCATGGATATGGTCGATCATTTGTGGTGTCTCTGGTGTAAAGTTTTGTGTTAGAAATTCTCGATAATAAGCTTCAATGGTAGGATCTTCTGGAAAACCATATAAATAAATTAAGGACATAAGAGCAGTTTTTGAATAAGGATTAACTTTAATAACTTCAGGATGGAGGTGTGTATTAAATATTTGTCTTAATTCCACAGCTTTAGTTTTTCCACCTTTTCGATTTAAAGCTTTTTTACTTAAGAATTCTTTTGATTTTTGTAATACTTTTTCTAAATACCCTCTTTCAGTTTCTCTTTCCAACATAAAAAGCGTTGCAAAAGTTGTGTATTTCTTTTCTATAAATCCTGTTTTTAAAAGTTCTTCAACTAATTTTATTGCGGCTGATCCAGGTAGTGTCCTTGATATTAAAGGATTATTTTTTCCTATTCGATCTTTTTTGAACGCATTTAAAATTTGATTTACAGCTGCTTTTCTGTTTTTAGACCTTGGTTTTAATAAATGGTTTTCTTCAAGAGTTGTATAAGTTTGTGTAACGTATTCTTCTAAATTTTCCTCAGTAATCTCTCCATTTGTGAATGCCGTATATAGATCATGTGCCAGATTTAATACATTTCTAAGATTTGTTGTAGTTTCACCTTCTGATCGATGTTTCGCAACAACATAAAAACATGATCTGATTGCAGATTCTAAATCTTGATATTTTCTTGAAGATCTAATTTGTTTATTCTTACCATCTTGTTTTATTGTTGGATAAACTTCTATATGTATTGTTCCGTCAGTATCAACTCTAATTCTTTCATCTTGAGGAAAAAGTTGTTCTAGATTATAAAAATTAGGATCAAGCATTTCGGGTTTAACTCTTCTATCTTGTCTATTTCTAGCTCTTGCATCTGCTGTTCTTACAAGTTCTCCTGGCCCGTCTGTTATAAGACCAGTTCTAACACCAACTTCAATATCATGTTGTGATAAACCAGGAAACGTTTGTTGAATTCCTTTTTGTACTCCTTGTCGAGATCCTCCAGTGAGGAGGTTTGGGTTTACTTTTCGGCCGTCTTCAATAGGATTTGGCATAAAAATTCTTGAAATTTAAATTTATTAATTATTATTATATTTTACACGAAAATGAATTTAAATCAAGGCTATAGGTTTATACTTTTAAAATCAAAATGACGACTTTTATACACGATCGTGGCCAACTTATGTCACATTTTTAAGCTCAAAAGGGGTTAATTTTTGACATTTGGTGTTTTTTTACTAGAAAAACTATAAGCAGAAATTTGTTTATTGGAAATTAAATATTATTGTAATATAAAGATAGCTTCTAAAAAATTGTGTTTAATGTTAAAATATAATTCACTTTAGGACTCGTAGCTCAGTTGGCTAGAGCGTTGCATTGACATTGCAGAGGTCAGAGGTTCAAGTCCTCTCGGGTCCACAGTTAGAAGTAGTTAACTAGTTAACGAGTTAATGGGTTGAGTGATATAATTAGATGGTTAGGGGTCATAGCTCAGTTGGCTAGAGCGCTTCCCTGTCACGGAAGAGGTCGCGGGTTCGAGTCCCGTTGATCCCGCATTTTTATTTATCCCTTTGTAACAATCTAAATTATATATCCTCAAAAAAAATAATAAGAACGCTTATGTTATACTTTTATTATGGACGAAGTCGGAACAGAAGTAGTAAAAACTAGAGTTATTCCAATTGATTTATCAACTAGAAAGCTAGAAGAGCCATTAAATGCTTTTATGGTTCGTGAAAGAGGATTTGGAATAGCTAAATATACACCTGATAAACCTTTTTTAAAAACATATGGCTTAGGATATTGCAAGGGTATAGTTTTTTATAGACCAAAAGACAGAATGGGTTTAATTTGTCATTTATCTGTAGTAAAAAATATTGATGTTGTTGTCAAAAAACTTATCGACAACTTTGGAGGAAGTCTTAATAATACTAAGATATATTTAGTTGAAGGAAAATTTCCTAGAAAAGAACGTGTAACATCGTCTAACTTTTTTTGGCCAACAATGCAAGATTTAATTGAAGGTTTTTCTAAAGTATCTAAAGAACCGTTGTTTGTAGATTTTGGTAATGACGATGGTAAGAAAAGAGGTATCGCTTTGAATATGGAGACTGGTGAAGTTAGTAAATTTTTTCATAAAAGTTTGACTTGTTGGGATCCTCCATCGCCCGCTTTTACAGAGGATATGTCAATTAAAAGGGAAATTTTTTAAAACAAGTTCTCACATCGTATACTAGTCCCCGCATTTTTCTAATAAATTAGAAACTTCAATTTATATTGATTTAAGGCTGTAAAATGATATACTTTATAAGTATGGGAAAAGAACGATTAGAGTCAATCATAATTGGAGCAGTAGGTTTAGGATTTGCAGGTTTTTTAGCAATATCTGGTGTTAGAATGGTGGGCCAAGATTCATGTAGTAAACTAAGCTCGGCGGAACAATATAGAAATAATCCCGCATATGAACATTGCTTAAGAGAAGATGTTTTAATTGGAACCGCAGGTTACGGAGTTATACTACTTGCAGGTATTACTTCAACAGGTACAATCATTGGTCTTGCCAATAAAAAATAAGTTTCTACATCGTGCAACAGTGCATGTGTATTGACATAATTGTGATAATGGATTTAAAACTTTCAAAACTTACATGATCAGTTATAAACTTTGGTTTTTCCACAGTGTTACTATAGCAGTTGAGGGCTCGTTTTTTAATAGAAAACATCCTATAGACTTTTCTGCTTGACAAGGTGAACATATGTTCACTATTATAAACTAAAGAAATAACAAATCTAAAATTACAAGTAACAAATAAATTTAAAGTATAAAATTTAAAATTTTAAATTTGGAATTTGGAATTTAAGGCTTATTTGTGATTTGGGATTTATTATTTGGAATTTTTACTTATGAATCAGATGATTTATGAAAAAGTCAGCGTAGTGACAACCTATGATGAAAAAAAAGGAATTGTTTTTCCAAGAAAGATAAGGTGGCAAAGACGAGACTATATCATAACAAAGATTGCCTATTATCATAAAATAAGGCAAGGCAAAGTTCTGTATCACATATTTCATGTCACAGATGGAAATCTTGATTTTAGATTAAAGCTTGATTCTTATTCATTGCATTGGATATTGGAGGAAGTGTCAGATGGATCTGCAAATTAATAGGAACACTCCGACATTAATGCACGTAGATCTTAATTCGTGCTTTGCAACTGTTGAGCAACAAGCCCACCCACACCTTAGAGGAAAACCGCTTGTTATTGCAGCGTATACTACTCCAAATGGCTGTATAGTTGCACCGTCAATTGAAGCTAAAAAATATGGAATTAAAGTCGGTATGACAGTGCGTGATGCTCGATTATTATATAAAGATGTAATAGTTCGTTCTCCCGATCCCCAACTTATACGAGATGTTCATATAAGATTTGTAAAAATTTTTAAGAGTTACTCCCCTTTTGTTTACCCAAAGTCAATAGATGAGGTAGTTGTTGAATTTAAAGAAGCACCTTCATTTAAAAAAGGTTTGGTAAATATAGGATATGAAATTAAAAAAAGGTTAAGATCAGAAGTTGGAGAATGGATATCTTGCAATATAGGAATAGCTACAAATCGTTTTTTGGCAAAATTAGCCTCATCTCTTCACAAGCCAGATGGTCTTGATGTTATCACATATAAAAATTTAATCGATACTTACTCTTCTGTTTCCTTAGTTGATCTTAATGGAATAAATACAAGATATGAGGCAAGACTTAACGCTAATGGGATATTTAACCCAATTGATTTTTTGAATTCAAAGGAACGATATCTTCGTAAAAACGTTTTTAAAAGTATAGTTGGGCATTATTGGCATTTGAGGCTACGCGGGTGGGAAACAGATGACGCAGAAATAAAAAGGAAGAGCTTTGGTCAAGATTTTGCGATAGGTAAAAAGACTAGCGATCCAAGAGAACTCTCAAGAATACTTATGAAACTTTGTGAAAAGATGGGAAGACGTTTAAGGGCTGTAGGAAGTGAGGCTTTTGGCCTTCATTTGGGACTTTTGTATGACGATTGGATATATTGGCATAAATCAAAAAAATTTAATGGTCAGGCATATACGACAGAAGATCTTTTTAGAAGAGCGATGTGGATTTTTAATATGCAACCACAAAGAAAAAAAGTTGTAAAAATATCAGTAAGTTGTTTTGGCCTTATTCCTTCGAAAATTTCTCAGATGAGTCTTTTTGATATTGAAGATAAAAAAAGAAAAGTCTCTGATGTTATGGATCTTATAAATGACAGATATGGTGAATTTGTGATAACCCCTGCTCTTATGATGAATATGAAAAAATTAGTATTAGACAGAATAGCGTTTGGGTCAACAGAATAATAAAAAATCACAAATATAAAATTCCAAAATACAAATAAATTTCAAATAATAATTAATAAACATTAAATAAATCAGGTATGTTTTAGATTTTTAAATTTAATATTTAGAATTTATTTGTTATTTGTAATTTATGATTTATGATTTATCATCTTGACTTTTTTTTACATTAACCTACTATTAATTTAGTAGTATTTTTAATACAAAAAATCCTTAAATGAAAAAAGTCAATTTAGAGCCTCCGGGTGCTTTTATCGAATCGCCATTAACAAACCTTATTCCGAGAAATAAATCAAATAATTATTTTTATAAAAACGGACACGCTGTATTAATTGATAGACTTAAATTAAAAGTACATTCTGACATTGAAGAGTGTAATATTTTATGGGAAAAATTTTCTACGAAAAAATCTATTTTCGACCTTTGGGATTTTCGAACAGCATGGTATAAAGGATATAATTATAAACCTTTTTTTTATACCCTTTATGAAGGTACGAAGCCTCTTGGTTTTCTCCCTTTATGTTTTAATAAAGAAAATAAAAGATATGAATGGTGGGGTACCAATTGGATGGAAGATTGCGATTTTTATGTAAATGATGAAAAACTTATAAACCTTTTACTTTATACAGCACCATCCCCTCTTCATTTAAACGCTATAAAATTAAAATATTTAAAAATAGTTACAAGATTTGGGAAGGTAAAAAAAGATGATAATAAAAATGAAAAAGACATTTCATCTTATCATTCGATTCAAGAGGTTATGAATTCTTACAAAAAAAAGTATAGGCATAATTTAAAACATTCATGCTCATATATTGAATTTTTAAATCCAAAGGTAGCTTATACCACAGGTAGAAGAGCGGATTTGATTGATAAGCTTATTTCTATGAACATTAAACAGTTTGATACTGGAATTTTAGAAGATGAAAGCGATTTGGTTTTGTCAGAAAGAGCTAGCGCTTATAGGAAAATGGTGGAAAATAGCGGTAGTGAGTATGAGGCTAAATTTATAGAAATTTTTATACAAGATACTCTTGCTGCAATTGATTTTATATTAATTTATAAAGATAATTATTACACCATCAAAGGAGGAAATGAGCTTAAAAAGTTTGATGGCATTGGCAATTATATGCTTTATCTAGAGCTTGAAGACGCTATCAAAAATCATATGTCAAATATAAACTCACTTCAAGTTGATTATGGGTGGAAGCACAGATATTTTGACCAAACCTCACTTTACGTTTTTGAAAAATAGGATAGACTGTCCTTTTTTTAATACTTTTCTTTGACTACGAATTTTTTTATCTAATTGAATAATTGTATTATCAATTCCTTGTGCATTAATTATTCCTATAGCAGAAAATAAAGCCGAAATACCCGCTGATATTTTTGCAAATAATCCTGGGTTTTGTAATATTGACAGTATAGATAACCCCCCTAATTCATATGATGTTGAATATAGTCTTTTATTTGTAAGCTTTAATTTTATTGCTTTTTCGACTTTTAAATCAACAGATTCGGCTTCAAGAGCTTGTTTTATCTTATCGAACATGCTTTTTAGTTCTTCTTTGTGCCCATAAAATCGTTCAGAGGTTGAATTGGGTTCAGATATAATAACTTTTCCTTGGTCATGTAGATAGATAAGATCATAATTAGGTGTAGAAAAATTAATAATAACACGAGATAAATAGTCTGGAGTAGAGGAGTTTATAACTGTCCCAACATTCCTTTTTAAAGTTAAAAATCCTACATCTGAATGACCGAGAAAAGTTACGATATTTGGTCGGAGTTTTGTAAATGCATGTAGAGAATTTGGTTGGCCTTTATCTGAAGTTAATATTTCAGCACGTTGTAATCCAGTCGCATGAAGACTAAGTTGTAATTTACCTTCATCTTCATTTCTGCCTTCATGATAGTCTCCGGTTATGTATGGATCGATACCGATTTTTACAGCTTCGGATGGATCTAAGTCTGTAGCTTGTGTTTTAACTTCCCAACCGGATATAAGCCCAATATTTTGCTCAGTAGGAATAAGAGGTAATATTTGATCAACAAAAAATTGAGAGGTTATTCCAAAAAATTCTTTACTAAGTGTTTGACCATCTAATTCTGTTTGTCCAGGTCCAGGCCTACTTTCTGTAGTCATAAGGATGAAATTTTATACAATTTAGGCTGATATATCAAGACGAAACATATTTGAATTTTAAATATGCTATCTTGACTTTTGTTAACATTAAATTAATATTAATGTTGATTAAATGATTTCATCTTATTGCTGTATTTGCAACAAAAAACAACAGTTTAAAATCTACATAAAATATTTTAATGAACTAGTATTTAAAAATTACAATGGAATAAGCTTATATAGATGTATCAATTGTGGAGTATTAAAATCAATTTCATCTAAAAAAAATATAATAAACCCAAAACAAAGTAGGGTTAGACTATTTGAAAGTAAACAATTAGATTATAAGGATAAATTTAAATTTTTAGTTGCTAGCCTACAGCAATATAAAAAATCAGGAAAAATATTAGATGTTGGATGCTCATCAGGTATCCTTTTAAAACTTCTTCAAGACTTAGGATATGAAGTCTTTGGAATAGAGCCTAATTATAAAGCTTATCTTGAAGCTAAAAAGAAACTTGGAGGTAGGATTTATAAAGGTAAAATTGAAGAGTATATTATTAAAAACAAGTCTAAGTTTGATATTATTATTTATAATCATGTTTTAGAGCATGTTAATAATCCAAGAAAAGAATTAAAGTTAGCCGGAGAGGTGTTAAAAAAGAATGGTTTATTTGTGTTCGGATTGCCAAACACTTCGAACATCATATTTTACTTGCGTAGTAAATATTGGGAATCATTAATGGCTAGAGAGCATATATGGCATTTTTCTAAAAAGCAGTTTATTGATTTGTTAACTGATCTTAATATAGCTGTAAAACAAGTCTATTATTCAAATCATGATAGAAATGACTATCCTTTATTGAAGCGATTATACTTTTATTTATTAGTTATTTTAAACAGATTATTTAAAACCGGTGAGGCAATGTTAATTTTAGCTTTCAAAAAACAGGATAATAAACTATAGGATTAGAGATATATAGTACTTGACAATCTTATAGTATATGCTATAATACATATTAGATCTTAAGGTTCTTTCGCTTTTCGCAAAAGAGCTTTAAGATCTTTTTTTATGATTAAAAAGATACTTGTTGCCTTATTGCTATTATATAAGGTTGCAAGCGTTTATAGCGCTGAAAACATTGCAGGTAACTCTGCTATGCTTTCAGACAACTACAATCAAACATCTTCTGAAAGAGAAGCTAAAAACCTTTCGGTTTATGACTATAATCTAAAAAGGAATACGATTCTTAAGGTATTAAGCAAACACAACTCCCCTCTTACAAATAGTGCAAATACGTTTGTTGAAACATGTCTAAAACATGACCTTGACTGTTATTTGCTTCCTGCCATATCTGGTCTTGAATCAACCTACGGAAAAGCTGTAATAGCAGGAACTTATAATCCATTTGGATGGGGTGCAGGCTCAATTCATTTTGAAAGCTGGAATGAAGCTATTGAAACTGTAGGTACTGGGTTTGAAAACAACTATATTGCAAAAGGTGCAACATCAATTGAACAAATAGGAAATATTTATGCTGCAAGTCCTACATGGGCGTCAAGGATATATGGGTTTATGAGCGAATTTGAGCAAGCTGAACAAACTGGAAATCTTGAATACAACGGACTTGAGATAAAACTTTAAAATAATAAATTTCAAGTTACAAATAAATTCAAAGCATAAAATTTTTAAATTTAAAATTTGAGATTTATAGCTTATTTGTTATTTGTGATTTAGGATTTGGAATTTATAATATTTGCTGTATAATTTAGGATTCTTATGTATACCTATACAAAAAAAACATTGCCAAAAAATACGTTTGAGATAACGATTGTTATTAAAAAAGCTTTAATAATAGAAGAATACGAAAAGGCTTTTAATAAATTTCTTCCAGAGCTAGAGGTCGAGGGTTTTAGAAAAGGAAAGGTTCCTAAAAAAATAGGCGAAAAACACATAAAAAAAGAAGACGTTTACAAAGAAGTTATTCAAAGTGTAATTCCTCGTATTTATGAGGAAATCGTCAAAAAAGAGGATTTAAAGCCCATAATTAACCCAAAAATCGAGCTTACAAAGGCAAAAGAGAATGAAGACTGGCAAGTAAAGTTAGCAGTAGCTGTTAGACCAACTGTAAAATTGCCTGATCTTAAAAAAACAGCTTCTGATGCAAAGGGTAATGTAAAAAAAGATAACATATGGGTTCCTGGAAAAGACAATAAAAGAGAGCCTAATGATCAAGAAAAAGAACATCAAAAACAAAAGACATTAAACGTTCTTCTTGAAAGTTTAATTCAAAAAACAAATGTAGAGATTCCTGATCTTTTAATTCAAGCAGAACTTGATAATAGACTAGCTAGCCTACTTGATGAAATCCAAAAAATAGGGCTTACAGTTGACGCTTATATGAAATCAAAGAATACCACCATGGATGACCTTAAGGCTAGATTTAAAAAAGAAATAGAAGATACCTATAAGATAGAATTTATACTAAGTGAAATTGCAGATCAAAATAATATTCAAGTTGAACAGACTGATTTAGACAAGATTTTTAATAATATAAAAGATGAAAAAGAGAAACTTGCAGCAAAGCAAAACGCTTATTTTTACGCTTCAGTAATTCGAAAGCAGAAAACTCTTGATTATTTATTAAACCTGTAGTAACATAGGTTTATTATGACAAGCCAAAGTGGTCAAGGTACTAAAAAAAAGAACTTATTCAATAAAAATCTCGTTGAGACATTAGAGTCTGAAAAGACAACTGTTTCAAGCACGTCTGAGCTCAAAAAAATGGGATCAGGTGTTTTTGAGCAATTTTTTGGTCAAGAATCAGAAAGTTATCAAGCAGAAACAAAACAAAGACCTGTAAAACAAGAATTTAAACTTTTTAATAAGAAAGAATATGAAGAAACAGAAAGCACACAAGCACAAATAAAAGAGTTAATGAACCAGATAAAACAGGAGATAGAAGCGATAAAGAAAGCTGATTCAGTACTTCTAAGCCAGGTCCAAGAAGCAGAAAAGCTTGCGGTTGAAAATATATCTGAAAATCAAGGAGTTTATAATGTTAGATTCTTGCAGGTGATTATATCTTTCTTAAGAACACTAAGGCTTAGAATTGGAGAATCAAGCACATGGCTTGATGCTTTAAAATCTAAAAAGAAAAAAAGAGGTTCATTATTTGTACATATTTCTAAGAAAAAAGGTACACAGTATTCTCTATCACAGGAGCTTCAGACTGCAAGATCTGTACAATAACTACTCAAGATAACCTATTACTAAATTTACAGCTCGTGCCCAACTTCCATTTGAAGAAGGTGTGTATTTAGCCATAATTTGAGAAGGTGTTATCAGACCATGATCTATATAGTTTTCTTTTAAACCTTTTGAAATAGTATCGATTGCCTCGTCATAAGAATCAAATCGTGTTACAGTATTTCCATATATTCCCCACCCCCAGCAGTTATGAGAGTTTTTTGGGATGCTTCTACAAAGCGTTGATTCTTGCATAGCTATAGCAGGTAAAAGTCTATAGTCAAATTTGTATTCGTCTGCTTTTTGTACAATATGGTCTGCAAAATCAAATAAAGGTGAATTATGTATTCTAAAAAAACTTTTCAGGGTAGAAACTCTTATGTCATACGCGACAGTTCCTTCACTAGTTTTTTCATAGTTTGAAAGTCCTAATTGATCTATTTCATCAAGAATAACAAGAGCGGCATTAACCTTATTTACCCGTGACATATATTTGAGCGTTATAATAAGATTTATTCCTATAAGAAGCACAAAAACCATAACCCAAACAAGTGTTTTTTTCTTCATATAATAACTATAGCACAATAAAAACTCTAATCTCTAATTTCTAATTTCTAACCAATCTCAAATATAAAAAATACAAAAATTTAACAAGTTAGGTTTGTTTTAAGCATTTGAATTTATTATTTTATATTTGTTTAGGATTTAGAGTTTAGTATTTAGAGCTTATCCTATAGATGTAGGTTGGGAAAGTCTTGTCTTTAATGGTTTTTTTTAAGTACTTTTTTAACTGATTTACTTTAAAACCGTGCGAAACAATAGTAGATTTATTCAAAAGTGCAGATTTAAGTTGATGAGAAATTTTATTTATAAATTCTGGCATTAGAAATACGTAAACCATGTTATATTTTACCAAATCAAGTTTTTTTATATTTTCTATCCTATAATCTGCATCTATTTTTTTTATTTTCGCCCGAGCATTCGCTCGAAATATTAAAAGTGGGTTTATATCAATTCCTGTTCCTTTTGCTTTAAAACCAACTATCGCCTCTTCAACTACGCGGCCGTCGCCGCAGCCTATATCAATAAAAGTCTGGCCTTTTCTCAAACCAGCTTGTTTTAAGATATTTTGCAAAATTTTTCTTTTTGTAGGGACGTAAGGTGAGCCTTTAAATGAGGAATATATTAATCCAACAAGATAAATGGCAACTAAAGCGATGAATATTAATATTAGGAATATAACTATTAGATAAAAAATGTAAAAAAGCATTGTCAATTGCTCATTATAGTATAATATTTAAGATTAATTTGCCTCTGTAGCTTAATGGATAAAGTGGCGGTCTTCGGAACCGTTGATGGGGGTTCGATTCCCTTCAGAGGCACATGGTCGGTTTCCTGCGAAGAAGGATCACGCTCCGCGTGACGATTCCTCCTGGGGACACCCTCAAAAATGTGACATATTTAATACACGATCGTGGTCAAAAGTCATCATTTTTGTTATATAGATTTTTGGTTGAATGGTATAATTTTGCATTATGACAAATATATGCTTCATGGTGGTTATACGAGGATTAAAAACAAATCTAATAAATTATTTTTTCGAGAAATACTTTCAACTTTTGAAAATAGTGTAAAAGTTCTTATTGTCTTATTTGCACGGCCTGAAGATGAGTGGAAAAAAATTGAAAAAGCAAATTAGAAGTTCCGAATTAATTTATATTTTGGGTGGAGAAAATAAATCCTTAAAAAACGTACTTAAAAAAGTTAAAGATCTAAAAGAACTTTTTAAGGGAAAAGTGATTGTAGGAAGTTCTGCTGGGGCTTATGTTTTATCAACTTATTACTATTCAGATGAAGATAAAGGGATATTTAGTGGGTTTGGGATATTACCTATTAAAGTCATAGGTCATTATTCCCCACGTCTTAAAAAAATTTTGAAGACTTAAAATCTTATAAAGAGAATTTAAAAACCTATATTATTGAAGAGACAAAGCATATTGTTTTGGATTAAACTCTGTGAGAATGTAAACTAGCTATTCTAGCTTTTTAATTCATTTATTGCGAGAAAATGGGTTTATTTTAAATGGAACAATTTGATCATCTACTATTTCAAATAAACCCCCTCAATCGTACGGGCCGAGTTGTCTATAAAATGTAGGAAGAAATTCTTCTGTTGCAATCAATGCTGTTTCAGAATTAACAAGGATACTCAAATTCCTTGCATATTTAAAACGTCCTTGTGGATTAGCTTCATCTCCGTTATGTAGAATTTCTACGTATCCTTCTGGAGTATCTATTTTTAGAACTGTTCCTCCTTTCTCTGAAAGTTGTGTAAAGCTAATTGTGTGTTTTTTTCCTTGCAGCTTTAGCATAAATTCAAGATCATTAGCATGTAACTTACCAGTTGGGATATTATCAAATAGCTCTTTTTTTACTTCAGGTGGAATCAGGTCAGAACGTTTTAAAACATCTATAGTTGTAGTTATCGCGTGAAGAGCTTTAGAACTAAGTTTTGCTTCAAAACCAACAATTCTTTCTGGAGACATGAATTGTAGTATAGCATATTAGACTATTAAAACAATGTAAACTATTATCTGGCTTTTTATTTTATCTTATTCGTTAATATTGTATACTTCATACTGGATACTAATTATGGGCCTGTAGCTTCCCGACGTTTCGATCAAATCAAAAGTCGGGATCCCGACTTTACGTCGGGACAACTAAATATGGCATATGTTTACATTTTAAAAAGTAAAAAGAACGGCAAGTATTATATAGGAAGCACAAATAATTATAAAAAAAGGATACAATAGCACAATTCAGGAAACGTTAGATTTACAAAGAGTTTAAGACCATTAAAATTAGTACTTGTACAAAAATATAAAACAATTACTGAAGCAAGAAAAATTGAAAATAAATTAAAAAGGCTCAAAAAAAAGGATTATATTGATAAAATAGTAAAAGAAGGTTTTATTAAAATGGGCCTGTAGCTCAACTGGTAGAGCGCCTCCCTCTTAAGGAGGATGTTGAGAGTTCGAGTCTCTCCAGGCTCACATTTTCTTGTTCGTTAAGTTTATCTTGCTTTAATAGTCTAAATTGATATAATACAATTTATGTCTGTAGAAAGAGCCCCAATTCAAGTAGGGATAGATTATGACGGTGTTTTTATAGAAAAGGCAAAATCTCACGATATTTTTAGAAGAGCTACTAAGTTTGCACTACCATCACTACCTGGTGTAGTTGAAGGTGTGAATTTTTTAAGAAGGCAGCCAGATGTGAATGTCTTTGGTGTTTATACTGTTAGACCTGAGTGGTTACGTGAAGGACAAACAAAGAGACAAGTCCTAAAAAGAGACTACCCGGTAGAAAGAATTGTCCATACAACAAATTCTCCTAAAGATAAGATTAGGCAGTTATTATTTGCTTCAGTTGGTTTTGATAAAGTAGCTAGTTCTCAGACATTTGATGATTCATATTTACACGAGCGTCTACAAAGAAGAGCTGAAAGATTTGGTCTAAAACGAATAATTTTAATAGATGATAGCACTCAAAAAATAGTTGACGCAACAAAACAACTATATGATGAAGAGCCAGAAATAAGACCTCTTCTTGAAAGGTTTACACATATAGCTTTTAATCCAAAGCAACCTGGACAGTTTGAAGGGCTCATAATTCCAGGTGTAATTCACGTGATTACAATGCGAAATTGGTCTGAGATTAGGAAAGTAACTGAACAAATAAGACAAATATAATCTAATTTATAGAAAACGTTGAAACGCGTTATAAAGCCTAGTTAAATATACCTCCAAAGAGTTCCATTCTGGGACCTGTAAGCTCACTGCGTCAAACGCGGTTTCAGTTTTTCTGAGAGATTAAATTTTTTAAGTATTTTTCAAAATATTATTTTGGTGGTGTGCTTTGAAGTAAATTTTGATTATGCATTTCTATTCTCATAAAAGCTATTACTTGAAAAGGTGTCATACCGCTTCCCCTAATTAATCCAAGAAAACCCTGATTAAATCTAAATGTGGTTTGTCTTTTTTCTACTAAATCAGCATCTGGATTTGTCACAAGAAAATCATAATCTTTATATATTTCTGAAATAATCTCAGGAACGCTAATGGGTTTTTCTGTATCGACTGGAGTCAAATCTATCAAACTTATCGCTTCAAAAGAAGTTAATCCCAAACCTTGAATAAGTGATAAATAATGCTTATTAAATTTTTTAATAGATTTTAACCTAACATTTCGTGAATCATCTGGATATTTTGTTAGATAATCAAAACTTTCTCTGATTGCTGTTCTAGCTTCTGAAATTGCTTGATTTCTTCCTGCTTCACTCAACATTCCCATAGTATATCAAACAAATATTTATTTGTCGAAAAGTATTAATTATCTTTTTTTATTAATTATGTTTAAAGGATGCTCAATAAAATCAAGCGAGTATTTTAACAAGTCTAAATATGAATAACAATAATACAAAAACATTATTACAATTTTTTAAATCTGGAGGCTTTTTTGGGCTCGTGCTTTTACCTTTCGAGCAGTTAGAGATAGGTCTTTTTTTCGAAGTCGAAGACTTTTAGGAGTTACCTCAAGAAGTTCATCGTCACCTACAAAATCAAGATTTTGCTCAAGACTTAATAGGGTATGAGGAATAAGTGGAACAGATACTCCCTCACCTGATGATCTATTATTTGTAAGCTGTTTAGTTTTACAAACATTTATTTCTATATCAAGATTTCTGCTAGCTACTCCAACAATCATTCCCTCATAAACATTCACATCTGTTCCAATAAACAATGTTCCTCTACTTTGAGCATTTACTAATCCATAAGTTACAGTAATCCCTGGTTTAACAGCAATTAAGGCGCCGTTTCTGACTGATTCCATAGCTTGTCCTTTTGGTTCAAAACCAAGAAAATAGGAATTAATTAATATTGTTCCACGAGTTTTTGTTAAAAGAGAATTTCTAATACCCAATAAATTTCGGCTAGATATTTTATATACCATTTCTATATTACCTGAAGACTCTTTTTTCATATCTTTCATTTCTGCCTTTCTCTTCCCCATTTCTTCAGATATTAAACCAATATATTCTTCTTCTATCTCTAATGAAACTTCTTCATATGGCTCATATGTTTTTCCTTCAATAGTTTTGTAAATTACTTGAGGTTTAGATATTTCCATTTCAAACCCTTCTCTTCTCATATTTTCTATAAGAATTGCTAAATGAAGTTCTCCTCTACCATGAACTGAGTAGCCTACGCTATCTGGTTCAGGCTCAATTCTTAAGCCCAAATTTGTTTCTTTTTCCTTCATTAGCCTTTCTTTTATTTGTCGAGAAGTTGTAAAAATACCTTCCCTACCTGCATAAGGACTGGTATTTGGGCTGATTGTAATTTTGATAGTAGGTTCTGCAATGGCTATTTTAGGAAGACTTTCAGGATGTAAGGGGTCTGTAAGTGTTTGTCCAATTGTTAATTCTGGAATACCAGCAATAGTTACAATATCTCCTTGTACTACAGTATCTGTTTCTTGACGTTTAAGACCCATTGTCGTATAAAGCTGTTGGACTTTATACTTGCCAATAACCTTATCTTCATCAACAAGCGCGACAATATCATTTAAATGAAGAGTTCCACGATTAACTTTACCGATACAAAGCTTACCAACATAATTATCATAATCTAAAGTTGAAATTAACATTCGAAAGGGCTTATCTTCTTTTTTTGCATCGTTAGGGATTTCAGAAATAATCATTTCAAAAAGTGGAGTTAAGTCTCCTTGAGTATCTTTAGAGTAATTATCTGGTATGTCTAAAAAAGCTTTGCCATCTCGACCAACAGAATAAAGAGTTTTAAAGTTAAGAGCGGATTCGTCATCTACAAGATCTAGAAATAGATTCTCTACTTCTTTTTGTACCTCAATTGGTCGAGCATCTCTTTTATCGATTTTATTAATTAATAAGATGATTTTTAATTTGGCTTCAAGTGCTTTTTTAAGAACAAATTTAGTTTGTGGGAGACATCCTTCAGCAGCGTCGACAAGTAATATAGCGCCTTGTGCCATATTAATAGTTCGTTCTACCTCTCCTGCAAAATCTGCGTGACCTGGAGTATCAATAATATTTATTTTTGTTTTGACTTGCCCATCCGAAGCTTTATGCGAAGGAGGGTAAAAGATTGATGTATTTTTTGCAAGTATAGTAATACCTTTTTCTCGCTCTAAAGCATTAGAGTCCATAATTAGAGTTTCACCCATTTCCTTTTGATTATCTCGAAAAGTGTGCGTTTGTTTAAGAAGAGCATCCACTAATGTGGTTTTTCCATGATCAACGTGTGCGATAATAGCAATATTTCGAATTTCCATATATATATAAAAAAACCGCCTGTCTTGGCGGGCTAAACCGAGAGCG
>JBDRCK010000012.1:0-29784 GCA_043821785.1 bacterium
GTCGGGCAAGCCCGACTGAAATAATTTTATTAGTGATATTTATTTATGATAGTTCAAAAAAAACAAATAAAGACTCTTCTTATTCTTTTAATAGCTCTTATTATTTCAAATTTCTATCCAACCAATCAAAATAAATCAGAAAATAATATCTATGTTTCAAGAGTTATAGATGGAGATACAATTGAATTAAGTACGGGTCAAAAATTAAGATACATTGGAGTAGATACTCCAGAATTAAATTTCAATAAAAATCCTGAATGCTTTGCAAAAGAATCAACAGAATTTAACAAGAAGCTTGTTGAAAACAAAAAGGTAGAACTTGAAAAAGATATATCTGATAAAGATAAATACGGAAGACTACTTCGAAATGTTTATGTCCAAAATGAATCTTCTTCATCAGCTATATTTGTTAATGAATATTTGGTGCAACAAGGATTTGCTACAGTTTCAACATATCCCCCTGACATTGCACATATTGAAGAACTTCTAATTGCACAACAGGAAGCACGAGAAAATAATAGGGGTCTTTGGGGAAAGTGTAATTAATACTTATATTTTATCTATAAATTATAGTTTCATCATTACCTGTCCTATATTCTCGTGGTGGTTTAGAAACAGCCCCTTTAAATAAATTAATTGGATCACCGATTCCAAACCCTCTTCTTCTTTTTAACGCATCGTTTCGTGCTTCTTGCACTGCTTCATTTAAATTTCTTTCAGCTTCTCTTCTCACAGCTCTTGTATTAATTCCTGTTCTATCTTGAATTATTCTTGCATCTGCAATCGCTTGTAAAGCTGCTGGAATTCTTGCTTCTTGTGCTGCTGTAGAAATATCTCTTTCAACCATATAGTTGACATTATACTGAAACTTAATAATTCTTCAAGTTTTAGTTATAATAACAACGTATGTCAGAAGACCAACCTATTCCGGTTACTCATAATTCATTAGTTGAAACTTTTAAAACAATGCCTGATCATGAAAAAGATCTAGTCTTTGTAATTAGATCAGGAAGTCTTTTATATTTTAGCCCTGACAATCCTGTTGATATTTATGATGGAACTATTATTCCAAAGGTAGATAAAGACGGTAAAAAACAAACGGGATATTATGTAATGATGGATCGAAAAGAATTTGAAGAATTATTTCCAGAAGGCGGAAGAAACGTTAAAGTTAAACCGGTTGGTAGACTTGTAAGATTTAATGTTCTGATTGAACCTCTATATTTTAAACATCCTCATTCTGAAACAGTTAAAAAACATGCGTTAGATTCAAAAGGAGATATATATTTATGGTTTCATCCTAAAAATATTTTTCATCCAGGAATAGAGAATCTACCAGCTTTTGAAGAAGATCCTTCTGGTTACTATCAATAAAAAAGGCCAGGTATATTTCTGCTAAGATTATATTAGATTATGGAATTCGCACAATATGTAACCAAACGTGCTTTCATCTTTATATCTACATTTATTTTAGTTAATCTATTAATCCTTAATTTTTTAGAAATTAGAAGATTTACATCGTCTGATAAAGAAGATAAAAAACCAGAAGCAGCGTATATATCAAGCACAGAAGTTACAAATAAAAAAGAAGGTAAATCTGCATCTTGTCCAAATTCATGTATCTCTGCCATACAAGAGGCTACATCATCTAGTATGATTGCAGCTCAAACACCCATAAAGATACAAAGTAATCAAACAAAAGAATATTATCTTCCTATTGGGTCAGGATCTGAAGATGCATTTGACTGGACAGATGTTCCAGGTTTAAGTATTTATGTCAACCCAGCCAATTATAATAATATTAAAAGTGTTGTTTTTGAAGGATCTGTTACCATTCCAAATGCGGTTCAGGATGTTTGGCTCCGGCTTTATAATAGTACCGATAAGCATCCTGTTTGGTTTTCCGATTTATCTTTTCCCAGTGGAACAAAAAGCTATCTTCAAATTTCTCAATATATAAATTTTGACGCTGGAAATAAACTTTATTCTGTTCAAATGAAGACGCAACTTGGAGCGACAGCAAATGTTGATCAAGCAAGAATAAAAATCACTGCTAATTAAAAGATTCCCAAGGGTAATCACCGATAAATCCGAAGTGGCCTTGTCTTGCTGTTTTTGTATAAATTGGTTTTCTTAAATCAAACCTTTCAATAATTGCTTCAGGCCTGCAATCAAAATCAAATATAGTTTCTTTACCATCAACATATGCGATTTTTAAAAGCGGTTGAACTCCTCCAATAACATAACCTATCTTTACCATCACTTCTTTTGCTCCATATTTTTTAAGAAGTTTCAATGCAATCCATCTTGCCATATATGCGGCTGACCTGTCAACTTTACTAGGATCTTTTCCAGAAAAAGCTCCTCCACCAACAGGAACTCGCGGCCCATATGCGTCAACCACTATTTTTCTACCCGTACACCCTGTATCTGCATCAAATCCTCCCACTTCAAAAGAACCAGTATTGTTTAAAAAATATTTTGTAAATCCTTTAAAGGCATCAATATCTTTTATATGTTTTTGTAATTCTTCTTTTGTTTTACCCTGAACAGATAAAACAACAGATTCTATTTTGCCATTATCAATCACAACCTGACTTTTCCCATCTGTATTAATTCCTTTAAGAAGTCTTCTTGCAAGATACGTTTCGTTTGGAATATAAGCATCATTTTCCATACATGCATAACCAATCATTATCCCCTGATCGCCTGCTCCTCCAGTATCAACACCTTGTGCAATCTCTCGCGATTGTTTAGAAATATTTGATTTAACAACTATATCTTTTCCTGTTATAGATTTATAGTAATTAAGAGCAATATTTGGAAGATCAACATCTGCCTGTGTTGTAATTTCTCCAATTAATGAAATAAGTCCATGACCCCCGACTACCTCTATTGCAACTTTTGAATAAGAATCTTGCTTTAAACATTCGTCTAATATTGCATCAGAAATCTGATCACAGATTTTATCTGGATGAAGATATGTTACTGATTCT
Organism: bacterium; assembly: GCA_043821785.1. Lineage (GTDB taxonomy): Bacteria > Patescibacteriota > Microgenomatia > UBA1406 > GWC2-37-13 > JBBEDP01. Next base: position 2,997 of record JBDRCK010000012.1, read on the forward strand.
GCTATAAATTTTTTCATTTATCTATTTTGGTTGAAGCACCTTAAACTTTTGAAGTTAATTCAGGATGCTGACGGATCAACGAGCCAAACCTCTAACCGCTCTCTTGATAATTAAAATCGATAATCCTTAATACTAATATATAGAAAACTCTTTTTCAAGAAGAAACACCGTCTTTAGCCATTTGCTCAAGTTCCTGAAAAACGTTGTTTACAACGTTACTTATATATTCATCCGAAGAATCTTCTGAAAATCTTAATACGTTAGGAAAAACAAAAAGTGTATGATGAGGTATCCTTGGAATAATCCCTGCAAGTTTTCTAGATTGTTTTTGTGATAAAGTCACTATCGCTGGATAGCCTTCTTTAAGAAGTTCTCTAACACCACCTCTAACCTTAACTTTATATGTATACCTGCTTCCATATGGAGCGATAGCTACAGCTTGGTGCGGAAATGATAAAATCCCTCTTGCTTTTTCAAAATACTCATTATTTAAACGTTGTGCTTCTTTAGCGTCTACTACTTTGCTAGGAAGTTCTCGATCTGTAGAGCCTCTCTCTTCTCCTCTTACCACTGGAAAAAATTCAACTCCATGCATGGTTTTTTCTATTTGTTTTAGTTTTGGTCCGTATCTTGGATGATCATAAAGATATCTTGCAGCAGGAGCAACAAATCTCTTAAGATTAAGTTTTTGTGTTAATTGCGCCCCTGTAAAAACTATGTCTATATCTGTTCTATGAGCATCAAGAACAATAAGCCCTTCTTCTTCTAATATTTCTCTTGCGCTTTTAATTCCAAATTCTGTTTTTTCAGTTTTACTTACACTTGAATAACTAAGCAACAATCTGCCTACGGGAAAAAGATCAAATGGACCTATGTGAAATTCTCTAACATCGACCGGTCTAAATTCTAAGGTTGGCATATGGAGCATATTATACCATCAAGCTCATTTTAGAATTTGTTTTGGAATAAGAAGACCTATCTCATCATTTATCCTATAAATGGATAAAAATAAGTAATATAGTAGTTTTTTTGCTCATTAAAGTATTGTTAGAAAATTATTGAATTCCTTCTTCAATTATTGTTTCCTCTTCCTTTATATTGCGCAACCAAAATACTTCCAGCTATTGTAAACCTTCCACCAAGAGGTATCAAAAGAAATATTATAGGAAAACTCATAGAAACTGCTGCAACTGCTGCGGATCCAAGCCTACCCACCCAAAATGTATTTGTAAGTTGATAAAGTGTTTGTAAAATGTTGGCTTCCGACAACAGGAACAGTTAAAGAGATTAAAGATTTAACAATCGGTCCTGAAGTATATTTGTTTTTAAATATAGCGCTTTTTTTCATTGTTTTAATTTAAAAATTAAGCATCTCGGTTATTCCAATTATTTCAATAGTAGAAGAAGTCTCAATTATTTTATGTTTTTCATCCAATCGTGAGCATAAATTTCAGCCGCTTCACTTTCTATAACCTCTAATACTTTATCTGCAATATGTTTGGGTGTGTCTGCTTTCGGCAATATCTCATCCTCCTGTAAATCATCTTCTCTTGGTTTGCCAATAATGTTTTTGCCAAAGTTTGTTTGGGTAACATAAGGATAAACCAGACTAACCACTATTTTATCTTTTTTTAGTTCTTCTCGAGCGGTAAGTGAAAGTCCGTTAAGTGCTCGTTTCAAAGATGAGTAGGCTGCGATATTTGGAATATCCATAAAAGACGTTCCAGAACTAATATTAATAATTGTTCCTCCGCTTTGTCTTCTCATTATTGGTATAACCTGTTGCATTGCAATAAGCGGAGCTAAGACATTTAACTTAAATAATTCTAAATAAGAAGGTACTTCAATATTTTCAACTAAAGTATCGTAACCGCGTCCTGCGTTATTTATTAAGACATCAACTTTTCCAAAATGAGCAACTGTTTCTTTGACCAAATTCTTTATTTCATCTTCGTTCATCATGTCTGTTTGAATAACAAATGAATCTTTAAGCTTTTTTGAAAGTTCATCAAGCTTTTCTTTATCTCTTGATGCTAAAACAACTTATGCCCCATGCTCTGTAAGAAGAGTTGCGATTGCTTCTCCTATTCCCGAAGATGCCCCAGTAACAATTACTATTTTATCTTGAACAATCATAATATTATTCTACTACTTTAATATTTTTTATTATAAAAAAATAAATGCTTTTACTGAAAATAAGAACGCTCTAAATAAAAATATTAGATTGAAAAATAAAACTAATTTGCGAATATATTTAATAGATTAATTACTTTTCCCCATTGTTCTAAAATAAAACTGTCTATTTTTCCCAAACTTGTGAAGATTGTTTTAATTAAACTAAACTTTTCTTCTTTTTTTACTTCCTCTTCTACTTTAGATAACCCTAAAACTTCACCTTCATTATAAAATTTCAATTGCGTATTACCGGTGCTTTCCCCTAAAACTGAAGATTTCATAGTAATAGTTTTTTGCTGCATTTTCTCTTCTTCTTCAGATATTTTTTCAGGAAGAATTAGATATGATACTGAAGGTAATTCCTTAAGAACGTTTGTTCCGTTACCGTCATTTGCCAAAACCATTGATGAAGGTAAATATTCAACTTTAGCAATACCAGGAACCTTACCTTTGAAGAAAACTGTTCCAAAGGTACCGTGATCAGAAAAAAATCCAGGACTTGGGAGACCTCCTGTAAGTCTACAATAACCTCCTTCATTATTTATTTCTTTCTGAATAAAAATATTTGCAAACGAGTCCTCTGTCGATATATTAACTATTTCAAGTTTACTTCCTTCAAATCCTAAATCGGCTTGGACTGTATTTATTGGAGTTTTTATTCCTACTATTTCAATCTTCATGGGAAAGACCTCATTTAAACGATATTGATGCTTGGTTGGAATTACAAAAGAAACGGTTTTAGGAGTCATAGAAAAACCCAACTTAAAAAGCACCTGACTCTCTAAATAAACTATTCCAACTGAAGTAATAGAAAATAATAAAATTAAAAAACCATTAAATACTGCCGATAAAAGACTTACAGGAGATATACTTTCACTTTTATTTATTTCTCGTTGGCAAAACAAACATATTTTCCCTTCATTATTTGCGCGACATAATAAACAAGGTGTTTGTTCAGGTGCAAAGAGCCAGTATATAGGAAAAGCAATTGCAAGAAAAATTCCAAAAAAAGCCAGTAAGTGAATTAATATCCAAGCAACAAAAATGAAAGTTACAATCAAAAATAGATTTGTTATTAAAAACCAGTTATTCATTTTGAAAAATAATATAATAAAATAGACAAATCTACCAAATTGCATCTATTGTCTTGATTTACATCACACTTTTTCACTTCCCCTATTTTAGTATTTTCATTATTTTTAGCAATAGTTTCTTCGCTCAACTGCTTTTTCCAATCATCAACCCATGTTTTTATTACGTCAAAAAGACTACTTATCTTGAACCTGCCATTATTATCCAAAAAGCCTATATAGTGTATTAATACATTTGGTATCACTAGAGCTTGTGTTGGAATTAATGTCGGAGTCTCTGACACAGTATTAGATGATGTTGGTGTTGGTGTTGGAGTTGATGTAGGCGCTGATATTGGAGTTGGGGTTGGTGTTGGTGTTGGAGCAAGAACACACCCGTATATATCATAACTACAGGCAATGTCGCAGCTTAATGTACCAGAGGTGTATCCTAACCCTTCACATGTTTCACTATTTAAATCGCTTCCTTCACAATCTTCTCCACCTTCAATAATGCTATTTCCACAAATGCTTAATTTAACTGTCGCTGTTATATTACCTGATGTTCCAGCATAAACAAATGCTATTTTAATAAGAATAATTAAAAGAAGGACTAAAATTAAAGCTAGATTTTTTTTTAGAAATTTCATTCATCTTTCTTTATTTTTTTAGGCGGTTTGCTATCAGGTTTTTTAAGATTAATTTTAATATTAAAAAATTTCTTAAATAAAATTAATAGACTAACTATCAATACTGCGATAACAGTTCTTTGAGGCCAAGGGGCATACACTTTCCAAAAAGAAATCAATTTATAGTAAACTCCTTCAAAAAAACTTCCTGGAACTACTGTAAAGTAAAGTTTTGAAGCGGCAGCAACTCCAATTGAAGTTTTACCTTTTTTTGCTGTTGCGCTAGGTTGAGCTTCAAGATAAGCAAAATATTTGCCTGGTTCTATTCTTAATGGCAAGTTAATTTTAATATCTACAACCCTAACTTCGCCTGGTTTAAGATAAAACGTTTTTGGTGAAAAAATAAACCAATTCTTATTTGGTTTTAACTCTGGTTGATCTGTATGATAAGCAACAGATATTTTATAATTCGAAGACTGATCTCCTGTATTTATTACATTTATAGAAGGCAGTTCGTATATAAGGCCTGGTTTTAATTTTTCATCAACCTGTATTTTTCCTGTTCCAACTCCAACACCAATATTTGAGAATGCTAAATTTGGAGAAAATAGAAACAAAGTAAGTAATAGAGATAAAATAACAAAAAATCTCTTCATATTTTTCTTATTATACACAATAAATCAACTAAAACAATTATGATAAGAAATTAAATTTAAGAAGCTGCTGCTTGTAAAGTTACAGTTATTGTTTGCTGATTATAATCAGTTGTTGAGGTTGGTGTACCAACTTGCAAATCAAAAACTTGCGTTCCGCTTGCAGCAACTCCAGCTACTAGAGTTACATATGATGGGTCAATCCCAACAGCAGTCCATGTTGGAGTAGTATCACAAGTAGCAATACAAGATTTCATTGTATATGTTTCACTGCCTGCAGTTCCTCCTAATGTCCATCCTGCACCAGAACTTGTTGAATTAGCTGCTTTAATACTAATATCTTCTGTAACATTACCGTTGTTTTGTGCTGTTTCAGAATCGTCTACACCAGCTGTTGTTGTGTCTTTAGTTGCGCTTGTACCAATTGTAAGAAAGGCTACAGCACCATCAGAAGTAAGTGTTATAGAAACACTTTGAGCTGTAACTGTAGCTGTTACCGCAGCAGTTGTAGCAGCCTTTGCATTTAATACAACGATAAAAACTAATCCTATTAAAAAAAGAAATAAAAAAAAGACTCTTTTCATAACCATAATTGTTTATTAATGCTACTAATGTTAATTATATTTAATATTTTTGTCAACCCCTAAATTTAACAAAAAATAGAGGCTTTTGTATCAGTCTAAATAAAATTTAAATTTATTGCTGAACCGCTTGAATAGTTACAGTAATTGTTTTTTCCTGATAATCAGTAGATGTTGAAGGGGCTGTAATTCGTAAGTCAAAATTTTGCGTACTTGTTGTAGTTATACCTGTGGTAAGAGATTGATACGAATCAGCGGTAGTAAGTATGGTCCATTGGCCCCCATTATTTATTGAAAATTCATGAACATAAATATCCGATCCAGCTGATGATCCAACTACCCACTGAGTTCCACCTGTTGCATTACTTGTTTTAATATTAAAATTCTCTGTCACATCACCGTTATTTTGTGCTGTTTGAGTATCACTTAAATCAATGGTGCTTTTGTTTCCACCAAGTGCGACAATATCGTAAGGAACTGTTCCATCAGAAGTTAAAGTTACTGAAACATTAACGGCTGTATATTGCCCATCAATTCTAATGTCATACATGTAAGAGGTTACTCCATCAGGTCCGCCTGATTTGACTCCATTAACCCTAACTCTTAAATTGGCGATATTTGGAAATCCTGATCCTCCCCAGTCAGCAGAACTAAGGGCTTGGCTAAACTCTTGTTTTGTGACTACGCTTGATGTAGATGAAACTATAGTGTGTTTAAGAGTACCGTTTTGATCTGTAATTAAAACTTCTACCGTATCATTTGTACCTGCGGTTTTTGAGAAAGTTAAATACAAAGTAGCTGAAGTCCATGTTTGAGATTTAGTTCCCCACGCATTAGTGGCTTCTCCAGCCGTAGCACCTCCAAAGGAAATTGATGGAGCTTTATTAATATTAGTAAGTGAACCGCTTGTGCTAGTATTTCCATCATAACCATTTTCCGGAGTTGTCCAAGCTTCTTGAGAGTAAGAACCTGTTGGTCTTATTGTTTCTGTATCTGCATAGGCTTCCTGAATTTTCGGTGGAATTCTTGGATTTTGCCAAATAGGAGGCCACCCAGTAAGAAACCATAATGTGATTAATATAAAAGTAAAAGTATACGTAATCGTCTTTTTTGCCATTCTTCAGACTCTATATTTTTAATTTATCAGTACTATTGTACCCAATAACTTTTCGTCAGACAAATCTCAAATAAAAAATTATATCAGTAAGAATATGTTTACATACATAACTTGTATGTATTTCAAATCCAGCCAAACAATATAACAAATCCCATTGCAATCATTATTAATCCAGCTATTAAGTGAAGAGTACGAAGTTGTTTTTGACGGATTTCTTCAGCTTTTGAAGGATCAAACCCTTTATATACAGCGAAAGAAATTAAAATCATTGGCAAAATAAATATAAGATTATAAAGTATAAGATATAAAATTGCCTGTAAATCAAGGCTATTTTTTGCAAGCATTCCTAATATAACAATGTATGGGCCACTTGTACATGGAAGTAAGAATAAACTAACTAAAAAACCGATTACAAAAGCTCCTTTGGGATTTGTAACTGAAGAAATCAAACCTTTAAGTCGTGGTCTCCAACTCATAGGCACTTCCATCAAAAAACCCCTGCCATACCAAAAATAATCTTTAAGATTTAATAATCCCAAAATAACAGCAAGCCAGCCAACTGTTTTAAAAAACCATAATGATAAATTTCCTAAAGTTAAAGCTTTATAAAATCCAATTCCCATCAGAAAATACGATATAAATATTGAAGTTGAAAAAGCTAATCCTGTTTTTAATGCTTTTTTTCCGTTTCCCGTAGCAAGTATTGTGCTCATAAGAATGATTAATACTGCAAATGCACATGGGTTTATTGCATCAACGGTACTTGCTCCAATAACTGCAGCTAATGTAAGGCCAAAATTTTGTTTATTATATTTTTGTTTATCTATTGCCTTTGTCGGAACGTTTTTATTTTCTATAAATAAATCTGCTTCTTTTATAAGATTTTCGATAATCGGTCTGTCTCCAATTATTACTTTTTCTCCAATTACTACAGCTGGAACCCCTCGATTACTCTGAGGAAAATTCAATTTATCTAAAGCTTGATTGTAAAAAGTCGCATTATCACGATTAAAATATATTTCTTTTTTTTCTATTTGATATTTTGAATATAAATTATTTTCTGTAAAATAATTTTCAACCAATTGGCAATGAGGGCAACCAGTCCCATAAAAAAAATAAATTGTAGAATTAGTTTCTGCTTTTACAAAAAATGCTAAAATAAAAAAAGCAAAAATAATAAACAAAAATATATAAATTTTTTTAAACAGCATTGATTTTAAAACAAAATAGTATATTTGTATTATAATAAAGTTATGAAGGGATTTTTAGATAATATAGAAAAACTCACTCTTGAAAATACATACTTTAGAAAGGTTCTTTTTACAGGACAACATTCTCAACTTGTTTTGATGTCTCTTGCTCCAAATGAAGAAATAGGAGAAGAAGTCCACGAAGTTACAGATCAGTTTTTAAGAATTGAGCAGGGTGAGGGAAAAGCTATTATTGATGGTGAGGAACAAGCGATTAAAGACGATGATGCAATAATTGTTCCAGCAGGATCAATTCATAATATAATAAATACTTCTTCAGAAAAAGAACTAAAGCTTTATACTATTTACTCCCCTGCACATCATAAGGATGGTACAATTCATAAAACTAAAGCAGAAGCAGATGCCGACACAGAAGATCATATATGATTCTTGAAATATATTTAACCTATATTTAGGTAATATATATAATTTTATTTAAAGCATATGGTAGAACCGGGTAAAGAACTTGTAATACAAGATTTTCCAAAAAAAGAAATTGATAAACTAGTCGATAATGAAACTTCAGAACATGCCGCAAGACGATTACTAGCTAGACAAAAAGCAGCAGAAGAAAATAATAGACAGCTAGATATTGACCCTTTAACAGGTCTTTATAACAGAAGATGGCTTGATAGAGAATTGCCTAAAATGTTTGAAAAAGCTAACCAACAAAATGATGCATTTACAGTTTTAGCTATTGATATTGATTTTTTTAAAAAAATAAATGACGACTATGGGCATCCAAAAGGAGATGAGGTACTTAAAAATCTAGCTAAAGTTTTAAAAGATAGTCTCCGATCATCTGACCCATCTAAAGAAATAAAAGAAAAAAGACGTTCTCCTGATACTCGCGATATTAGTGCCTATATAAACGGTAACACTGCACGAACTGGAGGAGAAGAGTTTTTAGCAGTACTTTCTGAAACTAAAAATCTTAATCCAGAACAAATTTTAGGAATTGCAAATAGATTGAGAATTGCTATTGCAAAAGATGAGGGTTTTCCTGAAGGAATAAGTCCAACAGTTAGTATAGGTATCGCTACTTACGATTCAAATAGTGAGAAGTTATTTATTAAAGTTCCTGGAGACCTTCTCAAATTTGCTGACAAGGCACTTTATAATGCAAAAGAAACTGGAAGAAATAAAGTAGTTATGTTTACTGGACTTTCCCAAGAAGGAGAACCTATGTTTAGAAACGGACTAGAAGCACCCCCTCCTCCAGAAACACCAACTATCCAATAAAAAAGGTTTACTTATGTCAATTAAATCTTATAAAGAGTATACTGTAAGAACTTAAAGATGCTATTTAGAATAAAAAAGACTCCTATTAGGGCAATGTATATCTGCCCTTTTTGTAAAAATGAGATTATCTCTTCACACAGAACTGAAATTTTTTATAGAAGCGATTGGGTAAATGGTTGTAATGAATGTTTCGGTCTTTCCATTGATCTTCAAACCTCCAAAGCTTTCCAAACACAAGATTACTAAAACTACTGTATTTTACTCATGACGAAGGGCATCAATAGGATTTAGTCTAGCTGCTCGTTTTGCTGGATATATCCCAAATATAATTCCAACTAGACTTGCCACACCTGCTGCAATAATTATTGAAGCTATACTAACAACAAAAGGCATTCCCACAGCCCATGCAATAACAAATGCTCCTAAAATTCCAAGACTAATCCCTATAATGCCCCCCACAAGACTTATCACAACAGATTCAACTAAAAACTGTGTCCAAATATTTTTTTGAGTTGCTCCAATTGATTTTAAAAGTCCAATCTCTCGAGTTCTTTCTGTCACAGTAACAAGCATTATGTTCATCACACCAATCCCTCCAACTATAAGTGAAATTCCAGAAATAGCTGCAATAACCAAAGTCAATAAATTTGTTATAGTTTCTGTAGTAGTCAGGGCACTTTCAGCACTTGTAATAATAAAATCATCATCGTCTTCTTCTTTAATGTCGTGTCTATCACGAAGTAATATTTCAACATCTTGAATTGTTTGATTTACAATTTCAGTATCATATACACTTATATCTATTTCCGCAAGGTAATCTTGACCAAGTATCTGATCTAATACAACGTTAATTGGAACAAACATCATATCGTTTAGTGAACCTGCCAAAACACTTTCTAACTCAAAATCAGCAATCACTTTGAAAGATTTACCATCAATATTTATTTTTTCACCGACTGGATTCGTATCTTTACCAAAAAACTTTTCTACCACATTTTTCCCCATTACAACTACACGAGATAATGAAAGTTCATCAGCTTCTGTAAAAAACTCTCCATGCGTCGGTTCCATTCTAAAAATACCAAATATTTCGCGTGATATTCCTTCAACAACTACTGTTTCTTCCTCACCATTAGCTGTAGCTTTTACGTTTGCAATAACAGCTGACCCAACAGTTTTAATATTTGTCAATGAGGAGTCATTTTCAATTGCTTTTGCATCTTCAAGAGTAAGTGTCTTTGGATTTGAAAAAGCGCTAATCAAATCTTTTCCTGGATTTATGGAAAAATAGTCAGTTCCAAACTGATTTAGTTCATTATTGATAAATTTAACAGCTCCTTGTCCAATTGAAACTATTAAAATTACTGACGATATCCCAATAACAACACCAAGCGTTGTTAAAAATGTTCTAAGTTTATTATTCTTCAGCGATTCTAAGGCAGATAAAATTAATTCATTCATATTGTTTAATCTTTAATTTTTTTATCAATAATAATTCCTCCATCTTTTAAATAAATTTTTCTTTTTGCAAATTTAGCAATACTTTCTTCATGTGTAATTACAACTATAGTTTTTCCTTGTCTATTGAGTTCGCTTAAAATTTTCATTATTTCATTTGATGTTTTTGAATCAAGATTTCCTGTTGGCTCGTCAGCTAAAATAATTGAAGGATTCATAATAAGCGCTCTTGCTATAGCTACTCTTTGAATCTGTCCTCCTGATATTTGATTAGCTAAATTATCTGCTTTTTCTTCGATATGTAATTTTTGAAGCATTTCAATTGCCCTACTTTGTCTTTGAGATCTTTCAATTCCACCATACATCATTGGTCTTTCAACATTTCTAAGAACCGTTGTTCGAGGAAGTAGGTTAAAAGATTGGAAAACAAAACCAATTTCTCTATTTCTAATTTTTGCCAATTCCTCGTCTGATCTATTTTTCATCTCTTGACCTTTAAATAAATATTTACCACTAGATTGACTGTCTAGGACTCCTATAATATGCATTAAAGTTGATTTTCCAGAACCTGAAGGACCCATAATCGCAATAAATTCACCCTCATTTATGACAATATTTATGTCATTAAGCGCTTTGTATAACGATCCATCACCTAAAGGATAATTTTTTATAATACTTGAAAGCTCAATAAGTCTTTTTTGTGGAAGTTTCATATTCTCAAAATCCTAAAAATCCTTCTCTTTGTATTTTTTCATTCTTTAAAGAAGTTATTATTTGTTCTCCTTCCTTTACCCCACCTAATATTTGAGTCCTAAGATTTCCTTGAACGCCAATGGTAACTGGAACTAATTTTGGATTTTTTGTTTTTAAATCTAAAATCTGTATTCCTTTTTCTCCCTTATATGGTTTTATTGAGCTGTTTGGAACACTTAATGTTTTTGTTAGTTTTTTAGTTATTATGTCAACGTCAACAGTCATTCCAGATCTCAAACTGTCATCTGAATTTGTAATATCTATATATACCTTATATGTAATAACTCCCTGATCATTTGTCCCCATAGAGTCTACACGAGAAACAATCCCTTTATATTTTTTATTACTAATTGTGTTTGATTCAATTTTAACTTCTTGACCAACTTCAAGTTTTGTAATATCTGACTCGTTTAATTTAAGCTCAACTCCGTTAGTTGAAAAGTTTGCAATTTTAAGAACTGGGTTTGGAGGTGAAACTAACAAACTCACATTTGGAATATATGAGGTTACTGAATCACCTACAGAAACTGACAGATTAGACACTGTCCCTATTGTTGGAGATTTAACGATTCTATCTTGCGTTGATAAATAAGCATATTGTGCTTTATTAATTTGAGCTTGAGCAGTTTGAATAGTAAAATCTGCTTCTACGTATCTTTTTTCTACATCATTAAAATCCCATCTTGCACTTGTAAGGACAGACTGAAGACTGTCTTTTTGAAGTTGATTGTATGATTGTAAATGAATGTCATCAACTGTATCTTGAGCGTTAATAATTGCTTTCCGTTTTTCTTCAAGTGTTGTTTGAAGTGTTAATTTATTTTGTTGCGCTGTCTTTAAAGAATTTTGAGCTGTAATTAAATCTGCATAAGTTGAAGCTTTTTCATCTTGCGTTGCAGTACTTTTTACTCTAAAAAGTGGATCGTCTATTCCTACAATGCTTCCATTTGAGACATAAACCTCTTCAATAATCCCCATACTTGGAGAGTAAACATCAGTTTTACCAGCTGTGATGACATTTCCTGTTTCTGATACTACCTGTGTTATTGTACTTTTCTTTACTGTATCAAAAACATATCCTTCTTGTACTTTAGATTTATTTAAAAAATAGAAAAAAACACCAATTAAAATTATTGATAATAAAATATAAAGAACTTTCTTCTTCCAGGAGATTTTTTTTAAGTATTTAAAAAAGTTTTTAAATAGTTTGAATACTTTTTTTATGAAAGTTTTTATGAACTTCATAACACTTATTATAACAACATTTACTCTCTAGCTGTTTTAATAAAGCATGCAGTTTTTGGTTAATTTGTTATTTCGAAACTAGTTTATATGAAATATAAGCTAGATACCATAAAACAACTCCTGCAACTAAACTCAACCACATTGGAATTTGCCATGGTCCACAAACCATATCGTAACCCATAAAAAATCTTGTCAAATGTAATAATCCAACTATGGCAAAAACAAATCCAGATATTTGCAAATATATTTTCTTTGTTAACACATTTATCACCTCCTTCTACTTTTAGAATACCCCCAATAAGATTATTTTACAAATACTCTAGTGATATAATTTAATTATGAATACTGGCAAAGTTCTTAAATGGACTCCTAGAGTATTGTCAATTTTATTTACTCTATTTATTGGTATATTTGCTTTAGACGTTTTTAGTGAAGGTTATAATGTATCTGAACTTTTAATCGCATTTATAATGCACTCTATTCCAACCTTCTTTTTTGCTTTAGTAACATATGTTTCTTGGAAAAAACCAAAAATTGGTGGGATTATATTTATAATACTAGCAATACTAACAATCTTTGCCTTTGGTACTTATAAACATGTCTTTTCTTTTTTAACAATCACAGCTATTCCGCTAATAACAGGTATTTTGTTTTTACTTAACAAAAGAAGTAAAAAATTAAGTAAGAATTAAAAACAAATAGCTTCCGTAAAGTAATAGAAATAAAAGTCCAAAACAACGTGGTATGTTTTTTCCTCTAAATCTATAAAGAATTCCACTAAATAATAAGCTTAGGAAAAGAAAAAATATAAGAGTTATAGGACTATTAAAGCCATCAACTTTGTATAAGCCTAAAATTCCTGCTCCAAATAAAATATTAAACATATTACTTCCTAAAATAGTCCCAACAATAAGTTTGTTTTCTCCTTTAAAAAGACCAACGATTATAATAGCCAGTTCAGGTAGTGATGTTCCAACAGCAACTGCTGTAACACCTATTATTGCTTGTGAAATATTAAATATATTAGCAAGAACAACTCCATAAGATACTAATAACTTTCCCCCAATTATTAGTGCAATTATAGAAACAATAAAGGTTAAACTTAAAACAAAAGAATTTTTATGACTTTTTTTCGTTTGTCGCATTAGTTTTTTATCCTCTACTAAAGCTCCTTTCAAACCTTGGCGTATCTGTAACCATAAAATAGCTATGCCTGAAAGAATAAGAATAAATCCCAAAATAGAATTTAAATTATTTGTATATAGAATTAAAAATATTATTAAACTCAGAAAAAAATATGTAGTTACATTATTCTGAGTTTTATATCTTCCTACATGGATTCTATTAAATAGAATCAAAATTCCAAATAACAAACCTATATTTGCAATATTTGAACCAATAATATTCCCTAATGCTAATTGTGTTGCTTGGCTTATTCCTCCAAAAATAGATACAGTAATCTCGGGCAAAGAAGTCCCTATAGCAACTGCGGTAATTCCAACAATAAGCGGAGATATGCGAATTTTACTTGCAATATTTAAGGCACTATTAATAACTCCAGTTGCTCCAAAAAGAAGGAGTAATAATCCTGCAACAAAAACTACGATAGACTCAAGCATAATCTATTTTATCAGAAAAGAATTAAGTGCTCCCCACATCAAAATTATCAGAAAAACAGCAAAAAATATAAAAGCCGTAAAGATTATTATAACTCTCCAAATTGAAGGGTGATAATCTTTTAAAACATGCCTTCTATTCAGAAGATATATTAATGGAAAGGCAACCATCATAGAGGCGGCATTTAAAACAGCAGCCAGTGTCAATAAAAATAACGGCTCTTGAAAGCCTAATAATAATATAAAAATTCCTATAAGAATTTGCCCCCAAAGAGCTATATAAAACGCAAGAGACAAATTAAATTTTTTTCCTTTTTTATAAAACATCAGGAGGACATTTTCGGAAATTATTCTAGATGAAGATTCTAATACACCGATTTGCGTCGAAAATAACATAAGTGCTGCAATAAGTAAAAATGAAGTTCCAAAAAATGGTATTGTATATTTGGATATCATACTTGCCTCAACGTATAAAAATGAAATTCCTTCTTGGACTGCTTGTCCATAAACCAAAGCTTTTGCTAATACCACTAAGACACTGATCGTTACAAAACCCAGTAAGAAAAAAATTAAAGCATGTTCTGTATTAACTGTTTTCCAAAGCTTTTTCCAAATTTTTTTATTGCTGATTGTATTGCTAAAATGCTCACCTTCAATTGAAAACGACTTAACACCTGAAGAAAAAAGAGATGTTATTTTTTCTGAATATTTACCCATTCCAAGACCTTTTTCTTTTACATAATATGACTGTGCTAAATTGAGATTCCCTCCAGCTCCAGAATATGCAAATGCACCCAAAAACGCTGCTATTGATACGCCTTGTGGAAAAAACCACCAACCATCTCCTCTTCCAAATAAACCAAAAACATACTCTGCCCAATCAGCTCTTTGAGTCAAAAATATAGTTAAAATGAAAATAAATGGCAATCCAATCATAATGATTGACTTTTGGATATGTTCCATTGTGCTATAAAGTGTTTTTCCAACAGACAAAATTATCCCAGTAGTTAATAAAAGTAAAATCGCAATTACACTAATAGACTTATAACCAATCAAGGTACCAATAATTTGTGATGTTGCAGACGAAAAGCCAGGAAGAGCCCATGGAATAAAAGTCGATATTACAAACCATGCTGGCAAATATCGTGAAATTTTTCTAAAACCAACAAAAACGCTTTCACCCCAAATTAAACTATAACGCATCACTTCTGTATTTAATACAAACTGGAAAAAAATCCCTAACAGGCCTCCCCAGAGTAAGCCAAGTCCGTAGTTAGCTGCTAGATAGGGCCATAAAATAAGCTCTCCACTACCCAATGCCAATCCCAACAAAATAAATGATGGTCCTAAAGTATTTAAAAGACTTGGTGGGGGAGGTAGGGGTTTAGAGTGGTTATTAGTAAGTAGGTTCGATTGCATATATTCAGTATAACGTAGAAATATATGAAGGTTTATTAATAACGAATAGGCTCCCCCTGATTGACTTGTTCAGAAAAAGGGTGGTTGAGATAGATGAAGGATTGGTAGAGAATATTAGAATTTATTCTGGTCTACAATCCTGATAAATGCTTTTAGGGAAGTTGAACTTCTGCATAATAGAACAAGCAGGGGCATTTTGTGTTTTTTCTACTATTTTCCACTTCCCATTCTGTTTTACAGCGTACCATCCATAACCTCCTCCGCCAAAACCAGCACCACCCCGTACATAATTACCTTCTTTGGCATCAATTGTGCCTCCAAAATTAGGATCATTGTCGGGGTTTAATTCGGAAGTCAATTCTTTAATAATGTCTTCAGAAGATTCAGTAGGAACGGGGGTTGATGTTGCGGGCGAGGTTAGAGAGATTCCTTGCCGTTGTGGTCGATTTAAAAAATAATATGTTCCTATGGAGGACAAAACAGCTACAATAGCTATAGCTATAAACCACCTTAAAATCTTCATGAGATTACTCCTTTAAGATAAAATCGCACAACAGTTTTCACCAAACTAATATTAACAAGCCACAGAAAAGAAGTCAAGTATATTGTTGTAAAGGTCTAAATCACACTCTGCTCCCCCTCGTTGACTTGTTCAGGAACAGGGAAGTTTAGATAGATTTAGGATTAGTAGAAGATGTTATCTTTCTTGCAAAAACCATACGGAA
This sequence comes from bacterium, assembly GCA_043821785.1. GTDB lineage: Bacteria > Patescibacteriota > Microgenomatia > UBA1406 > GWC2-37-13 > JBBEDP01. The sequence goes on from JBDRCK010000012.1 coordinate 18,930, forward strand.
AATAATTTTAAAATTTAATATAAGTAACATAATTATCATCGTAAGAAACACTTGGTTTGTAATCGCACCTAAAGATAAAATTAAAAGCCTTGTATCCCGTTTAATATTTAATATCGGCCATTTTATTTTTTTACTTGTTGCCACTACTATTTCTCTTGATATAAAGATATCCATTAAGAGAGAACTAACAACAAAAAATCCTATAATCCAAATAATTTCTTTATGGGTAATAAACCAGTAACCATATACTATTCCAAAAATTATTATTATATCTACATATCTATCAATAACCGTGTCAAAAAAAGCCCCCCATTTAGTTTTTATAAATTTGAGTCTGGCAATTTCTCCATCACAACCATCAAGAATAGAAAGAAACTGAATTAGCAATCCACCAAGTAGAATCCACGGGTAACTTCCTTTTGCTAAAAGTAAAAAAGTGGGAACTGTCAAAATTAAAGTAGAAAACGTTATTGCATTAGGACTTATTGGTGTTTTAATTAAGAGTAATCTCGTAATTAAACCCGATACTTTTCTATTAAATTTCCTAGATACAATACCATCTTGTGTTTTAGTAAGACTTTTAATAAGTTTTTTTTCAGCAAGTTTAAGATTTTCATAAGTATCACAATCAGCCCAGAAATTTCCATGGATGTCAAAAGCAATAAGCTTTCTTTCTTTAACAAGTATTCTCATACCGTCACTAAGTGAATATTTATTTTGGCCGATAGACTTTTCTAGAACATTAAAAATATATGGTGAACAAATAAACATACCTGTATCAAAACCGTTATAGTCAGAAAGGTTTTTACTCAAGGAGGCGACACGACCACCCTTTATGACTACCTTTGTAGTATCGTAAATATCATTAACTGAGTTTAGATTTTTGTCAACTGCTAGAATGGACTCACCAGCTTTAAAATGTAAGTGTTGAATACGTTTAAGCGTGCCTGAGGCAAAAATATGATCAGCCATTAAAAGTACAAAATGCTCAGTAAAAAATCGCCTGGCTTTAAAAACAGAAATCCCATTAGCTTTTTCCCAGTTTTTATTTTCAACATAGGAAATAGAGACGCCATATTCTTTTCCATCCCCAAGTAAGGTTCTGATACTTTCACCTTTAAATCCTGTTACAATAACAAATTCTTTAATTCCTGTTTCTTTAGCAGTTAAAATAATGCGTTCAATTATTGTTAGTCCTAAAAGCGGCAATAGGGATTTGTGTCTACCTTTTGCATAAAGTTGTAATCTACTACCATTTCCAGCCGCGATAATTAATGCTTTCATAAAATAAGAAATACGATAACAGAGGAAATTATAACAGAATATTACTATTTATTAATAGAATATTGTTATAAGGCTCTAAACTATACCTTGCTCCCATCACCTGAAATCCTACAAGGGTGCATTAAGGCGATAATTCAAGTTTTTGAAAATGTTGGGGAAATGGAGGTAATGAAAATCAGATGGGAGGAGATAAAAAAGTTGCAAGCTCAACCAGCTTTATTGACTTGAAGCTCTGGCTATTGTTAGTTTCTTCCCAACCTCATACACAACAATGCTCATTGTGGCATAACTCCCAAGTACCAACCACTCACTAATTCCTAATGGTACAGTATGAAGAACATTATTAAAAAATGGCACATACAAAGCAACTATAAACAACAAGATTCCCATTACAGTAGCAAAAGTAAACAGCTTATTAGAAAAAGGGTTTATTCGCAAAATCGACAGCCTTAGCCCTCTAACTGAATATATGTAGAAAAGTGATGCTAGTCCCAGTCCCACAAAGGTTATCGTTCGTGCATAGTCTAGATTACCGCTCGTTTTCCAAAAATAATAAAATAAACTAAACAGGGTTACATCCATGATTACTGCATAAAAAGCAATTAATTTCTTCATTTGGTTGTTTAGTATTGGTTCATTTTTTCGCCTTGGTTTTTCATTCATTACGTCTTCTTCAATTTCATCAAAAGATAGAGATATTGCAGGTACAGCATCCTCAATTAACTTTATCCATAATATTTGAACGGGTAAAACTGGAAGCGGCAATCCTAATACTACTGATCCTCCAATAATAACCATCTCAGAGAATGCATCCGTAATTAAATACAAAACCACCTTTCGGATGTTATTAAAAACAATTCTCCCTCGTTTAATTGCCTCAACAATTGTTTTGAAGTTGTTATCCATCAAAACCAAATCCGCTGTTTCTTTGGCCACATCAGTACCAGAACCCACAGCTACTCCAATATCTGCTTTCTTAATTGCTGGAGCATCATTTACCCCATCACCTGTCATTGCCACTACCTCTCCATTCGCCTGCAGGGCCGTGATTATCCTGATTTTGTGCTTTGGTTCTACTCGAGCAAAAATGGTTACGTTTTTTACTATGTCTTGAAGTTCTTTATCAGATAGCTTATCTAATTCCACACCCTCCACAACATTATCGGCAGATACCTTAATTCCTGCCTCTGAAACAATTGCCATCGTAGTTAGTTTGTGGTCACCTGTTACAATAATTGGTCGAATTCCAGCACTAGCGCACTGTGCAAGGGTGTGGTTAATCTCTGGCCTTAACGGGTCTTTTAATGTTATTAGTCCGACAAACACCAAATTATTGATTTTATCTCTTGAAAATTCGTCCGGTTTAATTTGATTATCCTCGAGTCGGTATGCTATTGCCAGCACTCGCAAGCCCGTGCTGGTCAATCGTTCGTGCTGTTTTTGAATCTCAATTTTTTTGTCGTTGCCCAGTTTTGTTTTAACTCCTTCTACATCCAAATAAGATGAAAGCTGTATTATTTTCTCTGGCGCTCCCTTAACATACACAATAGACCTCTCCTTCTGTTTGTGCAAAGTCGCCATAAACTTATATTCTGAGTCAAAAGGAATTTCGGCAACTCTAGGTTCTTCAACTTCTATTACATCTTTATTTAGACCAGCAGAACGTGCGGCCAAAAGGAGTGCCTTTTCTGTTGCATCACCAACAATAGTCCAATCTTTAAGACTATCTTCTGGATTTTCAATTATTGCATTATTGCAAAGTAGTCCTATTTTTAAGGTGACAACGTGACTTGCCTCACCATCAGGTTGAATGGTTGGGGAAAAAGAGTATCCATCATGAGAAACATTTGTTTTTTCAGTGATGATTTCTACAACTCGCATCTCTCCCTTTGTTATAGTTCCAGTTTTATCCGTGCAGATTACAGAAACTGAACCCAATGTCTCTGCTGCTACCATTTTTCTTACCAGACCTTTATGCTTAGCAAGTTTTTGTGTACCAATTGCCAAAACTACAGTCATTGCTGGTAGTAATCCTTCGGGCACAGCCGCAACAACAACCGCTACAGAAGTCATAAACATTTCAAAAAACGGCTTCCCTGTTAGAATTCCTATGCTAAAAATAAGAATGTTTACTCCAATCAATGTTAAACCCATTATCTTTCCAAAGTGAGAAAGCTGCTTCTGTAGAGGAGTTTTTTCACTTTCTACTTCTTTGACCAACTTGGCTACGTGACCCAATTCTGTATGTATACTGGTTGCTACTACCACCGCTTTTGCCTTACCTCTTGCAACAACTGTACCCAAATAAATCATATTTTCTCTGTCAGCAAGAGGAGTGTCTTGAGCCAACACATCGACACATTTCTCGGAAGGGACAGATTCTCCAGTAAGCGCTGCTTCAACCACCTCAAAGTTTTGTGCCTCTATTAATCTCGAATCTGCGGGGATTTTATCACCAGGGGACAAGACAACAATGTCACCAGGTACAACTTTTTCTTGATTTATTACTACTTCAACACCATCTCTTATCACTCTCGCCTTATACTTCACCATCTGGCTTAGGTGAGCAAGTGCCTTATCAGCTTTATACTCCTGCAAAAAACCAACTACTCCGCTAACAAGAATAACCACTAAAACTATCCAACCATCCACAAAATGAGATGTTAAAAAACTAAGAACAAGAGCAAAAAATAGAACATATATGAGCGGATTATTAAACTGATGAAGTAAAAGTCTAGTAGTTGATAATTTTTTTGCTTGTGGAAGGCTGTTTGGACCATATTTATTCAGGCGCAAACCAGCTTCTTTGCTGGAGAGACCTTTTATTGATGTGCTTAAAGACTCAAGGACATCCGAAATTGGCAAATTGTGATATGTTATATTTTTCATGCTTCTTATATATTACTTAAGTTGCGGTTTCTAATAAACACTAAGTTGGAGGTTGTTGAAAATATAAGAGAGTGAAAATGACTCAGAGTCAATGGGGAAATAAATTAAACTGCGTATTTGCAGCCTATCCCCACCTTAAAAAACTCATTTAATAACAGGTTGTTGGGAACGAAAAACATATGATACCAGAAAGCTGTTGTTATATAATTCTTGCCTTTTGTTTTCTTTGCAAACCGCATAAATGTTGCTTGGCTTTTTCCTTTCTCATAAAGTTTTCTACGAATTCTTCAAGCATATTCTATATTAGCCCACTATTTTTTAATAAACCTCTGCTCAAATCTTTAATAGCTATTAAAGATTTCAATGACTAGACCCTGAAAGATGGTTAATAGCTATTAATCGAGTTGAAAATAACGCCCGAGAATTAATTTGACGATATTTTGGTAGCCAAAGGGTCTAAACTCAATTTCTAACGCCGAGAAAATGGGTAATAAAACCTAATTACTTCGCCTTCTGATTATTACGAGATCTTTTGCCTCTTTTAGTTACTTGACGTTTTACCCCCCATGTTTTTAATATTTCTCAAGCTTTCTTGGCTATCTCTTTGTTGTCAGATTGTCCTAATTTTTCTAATACTTTTAAATTACTATAAAACCACACAATTATCTTGTATTATCAAGGCTTTCTCTGACTTTAGGCTTGTAGCTCAAATTCGAGAGGAAATAGAAAAAGTGAAGCCTTTATATGGCTATTTCAGCTTGGCACAACAATCTACCACCACTTCGAATCCCAGTGGGTTATCGTGAATAAGCTATCGCTTTATTTTGCAAACAATTTAAACAACCATCCAAGCAAGCTACCTGATTGCTCTTCAAGGTTAATTCTGTCTTGAAGTGCGATATTCTGATCGGTTAGGGCTTGAATTGTCTCTTGCACTTGTGTAATGTCGCCTTGGTTCGTTAACTGATCCTGCAACTGTGTTAACTGTTGAATACGCAGTTGATTTTGCTCCATTTGCTTTTGCATATTTTTGAGAGCTTTAAAGTCGGGGCCAATAATAGACTTAAGTAGTCCTCCTCGGCTATCAATTTTTCCAAGTTCAGTCTTAATTTCTTCTTGTGCAGTCTTTTGCTCTTGAGCAATCACTTTAACTTGTTGACCAATGCCACCTTGCATGGTTTTAGTAGTTAACAATTCTTCAACTTTTTGAGCTACATTACTCATGTTTTGAGTGGCTGTTTCACTGCGAGGAGAAGTTTCTTTAGGCATACCCTGACCCTGAGTTTCTTGATTTTCACCAAGATTTTCCTGTTCTTGGGTATTTGTTTGAATTTGAGAATCTTCACCCTCATTTTGCGTCTTCACCTGATTTTGATTTTGAACTTGAGAACCTGTTCCTTGCGCTCCTACTCCATTATTAGCGGCAAACACTGGCACAGCAACAAGTAACAAAGCAAAAACGGAAACTATCGGTACTATTTTCTTCATATGTTATTCACCCCCAATCTATTCTGGTAATTTATAACCTTATGCTATCAGTATAACAACATACTGAAATAATAAATATACCGATGGAAACAGCCTTATAGAAGCTCGTACAATGTGCAATTTGCGCGCGGTTTGAAGCAGAATATGAAGGTATTACCTATTCCTACCTGGTTTTGGAGTTGAAGTCGGGGTTGAAAAAGAAGGAATATAGTTGTCATCCACAGCGTTGGCAGCATTTATTCTGCCTGCTGACCAATATATTCCCGTTCCTGCAATTTTATCAGCGGTTGATTCAAGTCTGTTTCTCACTTGAGTAGAAATTGTATATTTGTTTGTTGACCAAATCAAGGCAACAACTCCTGCAGCCATAGGAGTGGACATAGACGTACCTGAAGCGTATTTATAACATTCTGTTAAATTCGGGCACTCTGGTTGAGGGTTAGAGGGACTAGAGTTATCATTCCATGTAGAATAAATACTCACCCCAGGTGCTGCTACATCAACCCAACTACCATATTCTGAAAAATAGGCTTTTATATCTTGATTATCTGTTGCTGCTACGGCAATAACATTTGTATAAGCGGCGGGATAAGTCTTTGATGGATTTCCTGAATTACCTGCCGCAGCAACCACAACAACATTGTTATTCCAAGCATAGTTAACTGCGCTTTCCAAAGTTTTAGATTTTTGAGGACCACCTAGACTCATATTTATAACTTTTGCTCCATGATCAGCCGCATACATAATTCCATTGACAATCCAAGAGTATGCTCCGAAACCACTATCATTAAGTACTTTAACACTCATAAGCTTACAATCAGGGCACACTCCCGCAACACCCATAGAGTTGTCAGTCAGCGCTGCCACAATACCTCCAATATGTGTTCCGTGACCATAAACGTCATCATCTGTAACTGAATCTGAATAGTTAATTCGATTTACTAAAACTTGGGAAGATAAATCAGGATGGTTTTTACTCACACCTGAGTCTAGGATAGCTACTATTGTCTCATTGCCTTTTGTTGTTTCCCAAGCAGTAGGCGCGTCTATATCTGCATCATTTATATTCTCTAGTCCCCATTGATTAGCAAAATAAGGATCATTTGGAATAGTAAGCGCCTCAGCAAAATAATCTAGTTCCGCAAATTCCACATTAGGGTTTTGAGAAAGAGCTGCAATCACTTTTTCTTCTGCCTGTGGAGGCACTTTTAAAACAAGAACATTTAATTTGTCAATTTTGCCAGTAGCTTTTCCATTCTGTTTTTTCGTTTCCGAATCAATAACTTGTTGAGAAGTTCCGTCTTTAAATTTAACCAATACTTGTCCTGGAACGTGATCGCTACTATTATCTTTTTGAGCAGAAACATTGGAAGAAGTAAACGAAGTTAAAACAATAAGAAGAAAAATAAAAATAAGTGGTAGAAAAAGTAATTTTTTCATAATTGTCTTAATTCTCGTGAAACTTATTTAGTATAGCAAAAAGAGGAAACCATTTACAACTAACCGTTTTAAGAATTTCGCCGTATCCTCTTATGTTTATTACTTTTGGTTAGATTGAGAAAATTCGGCTCCCCCTCGTTGACTTATTCCGAAACAAAAAGATTGAAATTAACTTAGAGTTGGTAGAAAATATTAAATATTTTTAATTCGGGTGTTCTTGTTCTATCAATTTTCTTAAATCACTTAAAAGAGTTTCAGCTTCTTCAGTATCTACATAACTTACTCCAGTTTCATTTTCCATACCTCTTGATTTTTCTTTATATTTGCTTTCTTCTAATATTCTATCCATTGCTCTTTTTTTTTCTTCTCTGCTACCACGTATCAATCTGTTAAGATTATTTTTCTCATCTTTCTCTTCTTTAACTGTGGTTAAAGAATCGTGCTTTGTTAATTTTAATTCTTGATCCTGCATGTGTATATGATATGCAATTTGTCTCTTACCAAGCTCATCGCGAGAAAGAAATTCAATTTCAGCTTCAGGATTGTCTGGATATACCTTTCTACCTCTTTCAGTAAGCCGAGAAACAAACAATCTGCTATATTTATCCCATCCTTTTAAAGGATCTAGCCAGAAGATTTCATTCCAGCTTGTACCGACAAACGATCCTGTGCTCGCAAGTTTATCAACTGCTGAAAGAATACTATCTAGCGTTTCTTGAGATGGAGGTGGTTTTACCTCTGGATTTCCTTGTAGTTCTGTGTCCATACAATTAGTATAGCAGATATGAAATAGCTTGTTTTAATAGGCTAAAAGTAGCAGTTCTCCCTGATTGACTTATTCCGACGAAGAAAGACTAAGTGATTTTCTTAACGTGAACTTTAGCATCTTTTTACCCACGGTTGTTTTTAGATATTTTTCCCTGCGATATGCATCATGTTCGGATAAAAAATATTCACAATAAATTAACTTAAACGGTCTTCTTGATTTTGTTGCAAATGATTTTCCTTTGAAATGATCAGTTAATCTTTGTTTAAGGTTTTTTGTTAATCCTATATATAACTTTTTATCTTTTAAGCTAAGAAGAACATAAACGCAGTATTTTAATTTCATTAAGTTTATCTTAGTGTAAAAGGTAGGAAAGGTCAGCAGATTATAATCTACAAAAAGAAGCATTTGGGGTCATGTAGTAGAATAAATTCACTACATGACCATGAAGTGATAATCCACGACAAGTGGTTTATCTACTTCATGGCTCCCCCTGGTTGACTTATTCAGGAACAAAAAGATTGAGCTTAAATATGATTTAAACACTCTCAAGAATTTTTCTTTTGGAGGCTTGTAAGCTCATCATTGCATTTTTTGAACTTATCGTTATTGAATCTCAAGACTGTATATGGCTTCATAATTCCATCAGCTTGTTCTATATTTATTACACCTATAACTTCAAAAAGATAGGAAGGGAAATCCTTCTTATTTCCTGTTACTAGTAACGCTATATTATATTGGAACATAAGACGAGCTGCTAAGAATAAATCAACAAAGCTATACTTTGCCGTTCCTCTGTTTCTATCCTGATGAGCATATATCTTTGAAAGTAATAAAGCGTTATCTTGCAATTTTTTGAAGATTTCTTGATATAAAGTTGCAGGAGCAAAAATATCCTTCTCTATAAACGCTTTCTTTAAGTTTGTTTGAGAAGGAAGAAAAACACTCCTAAGAAATTCAAATTTTGTCAAAGGGTCAACAACTAATGGATTATTCGGAAATATATTAAGCACTTCCTTGAAGACTTCTTCATCGTGGAATAATTCACTTAAAAAGTCATTGTCAAAAAATATATATTTATTCTCAGTAGCAGAAGCAATTTTACTACTTGTGAGGATTTTCATCTGTTCTTGCTAATTCCTCAAGTATCTTCTTGTTTTTTTTAATAATTCCAACCATTTCCGAAATAGTGCCACTATTAAGGTTATCTACTTTTTTTACTTTTGATGTTGCCCCCTCATCACTGTAGTGAGGTTTTATATTAGAGATTAAACTAGCCATAAAGATATTATAGAGGAATTATTATTGAAGATAAATAAAAGAATAAAACCGAGTGTAGCGACAAAGATATTTTGTTTTTATATGCGGTAGAGATATTATAATTTTTGCAGTTCGTCATAAGCCCAATTATCAGCTTCTAATTCGTTTTTCACTCCTTTAATATGAGCAATTTCGTGAAGAAAAGTATGAAAAATAAACTTCTCTAAGTCTTTTTCAAGTTCTTTATAATGTTTAAATCCCCTAATGTCCATACCAGAAGTAACACCTTTTGCTTCTTCTGAGTTTATTTTAGATTTTATAGCTATATCCCAGATATCACTATTATTTCTACATAATGTCATAGCAAGTAGAAAGGGATTATCTTCTTTTAAACCCTGAGTATTAGCCCAGTGTTTAACGCTCTCAACTATATACACGTTTGTAGATTTCAATTGATGATTGTTAAGTATATTATTGAATTTTGGTTCAAGTGTTTTAATATCCATTCTGCTAAAATACTATCACAATAATTAAAAATGTAATGAACTATGATGACAGGTAAACAAAAACTTTATTTTCTTTTAGACGCAATTGAAGATGCAAGAATTCTTACTCCTTCTGGACAACCTATCGTAATTGACCCTACAAATGATTTAAGTAAACGATATAGAGAAGATGAATTAAAACGATTATTTACTATATTAGAAAAGGATAAAAAAGTTTTAAAAGTTTCACAATTGCCTAACATAATAAAAAACGCTGTATATAAAGGACTCGGTCAATTTGAAAAAATGGACGATGGTAATTATCATATAAAAATTCATACTAAATTTAATAGTTATTATCTAAAAATTCAGCAAGAGCTTGAATATCAGGATTTCACTGGAAGAAAAATTTTACAACCCCAAATTTCAACTTTGAATAAATCCTCCGATATATTATTTGAAATAACTTATACAGATGGAAGAGAGGTTTTACTTAACAAATATATTTTGATAGCTAACCCTGACTTTGAGAGCGAAAATGACCAAGTATTTGATTACCTTATGAAAAATCCAAGAAGAACTATTAAGTTGGAAGAAATTGAAGATAAAATTGGTAATAATCTAGCAAAGTCCTTGCATAAAATTATTGAGAATTTGGGTTTTTCAGGCGATTTAAGAAAAATCTTCTTTAATGTATCTAAAAATGCTATTTACTTTAGAAATCCAGTAACAAAAACTGATTTACAAAAACTTGGAATGAGTAGAATAAAACTTATAAAATAATCATTTCATCCCTTTTTATACCCAAGTATTCCTAAATAACCCTACTACAACGACAGAACAATCTTTGATTGGTAAATTGTTCTTGTAATGGAAAACGCAAAAGAAAGGAGATTAAAACAATTTCTTGAAAAAACACATAACAGGGCGTTCTCTGATAAAGAAGTTCTGCAGTCTAAAAATAAGATTATAAGTTTTTTTGAAATACTCATTCAGATTGATAAAAGACAAAGAAACAATGAGAGATATAACAGAAATACAAATAGTGCCAATTAAACCGATAAATGGACTTGTAGGATTTGCAAGCTTTGTTTTGAGGGGAGACCTTTATCTTAGTTCAATTGGAATAATAACGAGACCTGAAGGTGGCTATCGGCTTCTATATCCTACTAAAAAAGTCGGTGAAAGAAATATCAACATTTTTTATCCCATAAATAAATGGTTTGCTCAAGAAATTGAAATA
>JBDRCK010000013.1:0-15875 GCA_043821785.1 bacterium
AGATTTTTATTGTCTTGCTGAGTATTTATTAAAAATGAATAAACTTAAGAAAATAATCGTTCCAAATAAACGCTACTCTTCGTTATTACGTAAATTCGCAGCTTATATTGTAAACATTAATTTATTTAAGGATAAGGTTAAGCAATAAAAAAGAGAGGCATTCGCGCGGGATAAAACCCTTTGCTAGTCCTCTCATGATGATCAATACAAGTATAGCTTATTAAATAAATTTGTCAATAAAACTATAAACCTATCATTTGAAAGATAAAAAGCAAGAAGGAAAAAGAGGGTTAAAGGCAAAAAAATGACCCCGCTCCTATCTAAACCGAAGTTTAGAACGAACACCTTTCAGCGAACATTTCAGATTGGGGTCATAAATATTATCCAAAATATTTTTCTATTTGTCAAGAACTAAATTATTCTTAACGTGGTTTAAAGTGATTTGCACACCGGGAGTGTAAAGCCAGTTAACCCTTCGATTACTCTCAGGGCAAGCGGGTTAACGAGCTAGGTAATAACAAATAGTTAGACTACTTCGACTCCGCTCAGCACAAGTTCGCTCACCATCAAGTAACATCATGAGTGAAATCGAATGATAAATTTAAAGTACTAAGCTTTTAATTCTATATGCTATATGTTATAATCCGCTATGGTAGAAAGAGCGTTTGGAGGAGCTGTAAGAAAGACTTGTCCAATGGAAGTTAGACGAAGAAGTGGTCCTGTAGGTAATGGACCCGATCTTCCAAAAGTCCAAGTTGAAAAGCTTCCTGAGCTTAGTACTTTTGTTCCAAATGGAAGAGAGATAGAACAAAATAATTCAGTAGTAACAGAACCAGCGTCACGTCGAGAAGGTTATGGGTTGGTAATGGGTCAAGTTGCAATTCCGCAAGTAAGACGACCAATAAACCCAGTATTTACAGTTGAGTTTGGAGGAGGAAGGGTTTATGGTGGAGGTACGAGCGAAAAATCCTTACGAAATGCTAGAAAAAAAGCAGCAAAAAAAAGAAATAATAGGTAAAAGTAATTTTACCTCAGAGAATATTCTTAAAACATATAACGCGTAACACATAACATATGACGCGTAACATAGAACATGGAACTTGGATCGTGTGACTTGGAACGTGAAAAATTGTTGCTTATAAGCGATAGACAAATAGGGCTAAATCATAAATAATAAGCATCAAATAACAAATAAATTTTAAGCTTCAAATTTAAAATGAAAAACTATGATTTGGAAGATAGGACAAAGCAGTTTTCGTTTAAAATAATAGAGCTTTGTAAATCGCTTCCTTTTAACTCTATAAATAAAAGATTGGCTGATCAATTAATTCGATCAGGAACTTCAATTGGAGTTAATTATAGAGAAGCAAATGAAACAGATACTAAAAAGGATTTTAAGAACAAAATAAGAATTTCTAGAAAAGAGGCTAGAGAAACGATTTATTGGCTTGAACTTATAAATAACGCAAATCCAGAAAGAACTGAAAAAATAAACCAATTATTAGATGAAAGTCGTCAACTAATTAAAATTATCGCAAGTATTTATCTAAATTCTTAAACGTTTGAAGCTTATAGTTTTATATTTATAATTTATTTGTATTTTGTGATTTTAGATTTGTAATTTGTAAGTCGTAGTTAAAATAAATGAATATTAGTTTATAATATTGAATATGTCTGATTACTATAATGCGAACAGAAGTTATAGCATTTACGATCCAAAACGAAAAAAGTTTTATAAATTAAGTCGTTCAAAAATTGACTCTTTTTTGAATTGTCCAAGATGTTTTTATATCAATGTTCGATTGGGCACTAGCCAACCACCTGGATACCCATTTACTTTAAATTCTGCAGTAGATACCTTACTGAAAAAAGAATTTGATATTCACAGAGCAAAGGGTAATCCACACCCTTTAATGAAGGAATATAAAGTAAAAGCCGTTCCTTTTTCTCATAAGGATCTTGACGACTGGAGAAACACAAGAAAAGGTCAACAATTTTTACATAAAAAAACAAATTTTTTAATAACTGGTGCAATCGATGACATTTGGATAAATGACAAAAAAGAGCTAATTATTGTCGACTATAAGGCAACATCTAAAAGAAGTGAGGTTAATCTAGACGCTGACTGGCAAATTGGATATAAAAGGCAAATGGAGATATATCAGTGGTTGTTTAGACAAAAAGGATTTAAAGTATCAAATACTGGATATTTTGTATATTGTAATGGGAACGCAGACAAAGAAGCTTTTGATGCAAAACTTGAATTTGATATCAAAGTAATTCCATATAAAGGAAATGATAATTGGGTAGAAAAAGAGATAATAAAAGCATACGAATGTTTACAAAGCGATAAACTTCCTAAACCAGGAGAAGAATGTGATTATTGCAGTTATAGATATGCTGTAATGCAAAAATTAAAAAAATACTAAGTATTAGTTATTCCTAAATTTAGTTCCAAACTTAGGCTATTTTGTGCTAAAATATATTGCTTATGAGCGAAGATTTTTTAGTGGTTGAAGGAGAGGTTATAGAAAACCTTCCAAATACGCTTTTTAAAGTAAAACTAGATAATTCTGAAAAAGTCATCTTATGTTATTTATCTGGAAAAATGAGAAAACATTATATTAAAATATTGCCCAGTGATAGGGTAAGGATGGAAATATCCCCTTATGATAAAGATAGAGGGAGAATTACATATAGAATCTAATATGAAAGTACAATCATCAATTAAAAAAAAAATGCATAAATTGCAAAACTGTAAAAAGAAAGGGAAGGTTATATATTATATGCGCAATTCCAAAGCATAAACAAAGACAAGGCTAATGGTAAGACTACTTGGACTGAATATTGAAGATCGTTTTAAAGTAAGCTATGCTCTGACTTCATTTTATGGAATAGGATGGGATCGAGCATTGAAACTTTTAAAAAGTTGTAATATTGACGAATCAACAAGAGTTAAAGATTTAAAGGAAGAAGATTTAAAGAAAATCATCAGTTTTGTAGAGGAAAACTATCAGATTGAGGGAGAACTTAGAGAAAAAGAAGCGAGCGATATAAAAAGATTAAAAGACATAGGCTCATATAGAGGTCTTCGACATTCAAGAGGTCTACCTGTAAAGGGTCAAAGAACCAAATCAAATGCAAGAACTAAGCGAGGAAAACGAAAGACAGTAGGGGCATTAAAGAAAGAAGATAGAGCAAAAATAGTTCAAAGTGATTCAGACAATAAATAAACATGAAAAACAATAAAATTAAAAAAAAGGAAAAAATAATAGAAAGAGGCAGGATTTATGTTGTCTCAACATTCAACAATACACATATTACAGTAACAGACGAAAAAGGTTTTCCTATAGTTGTTGGTTCATGTGGCATGTTTGGATTTGCAGGTACAAGAAAATCTACACCATATGCTTCAACCATAACAACTGAAGCAACTTTAAAAAAAGGAATTGAAGATTATAAGTTAAGAGAAGCAACTGTTTATGTAAAAGGAATAGGTCCTGGAAGAGAAGCTGCAATGAGAGTAATAAAAGCTTCAAGACTAGATATCGACAAAATAATCGATATTACACCTATCCCACACAACGGTGTGCGACCTCCAAAATTGCGAAGAGTATGAGAACAACTAGTCCAAAAAATAAACTTGCAAGACGTGAAGGTATTGATATGGGTTTTAAAACTCCTGGATCAAAAGCGCACGGATCATTGCTTAAAAGATTAAATATTAAACCTGGTCAACACGGATTGGTAAGAAAAAGAAGAAAGCAATCAGAGGTTGGAAAACAGCTTAGAGAAAAACAAAAACTAAAATTTTTATTTGGCGTTTCAGAAAGACAGTTAAAAAACCTCTTTAAAATAGCTATAAGAAAAAAAGGAAATACAAGCTTATTGTTAAGTCAATATCTTGAGAGACGATTAGATAACCTAGTATATAGGTTGGGTTTTACACCAACAAGAGGGAGTGCAAGGCAATTGGTCAATCACAAACACATAATGGTAGATGGAAAAGTTGTAAGCACTGCTTCATATATGGTTAACATAGGTAGCAAAATTCAAATGGCAAAAGCAAAATCTGCAAAAATTCCTTACATTGAAGCATTTTTAGCAAACAAAGATTTTATTATGCCTAAATGGTTAAAAAGAAAAAAAGTTGTAGGAGAGCTTACAGCTGAGCCAACAAATGAAGAGATTGATAAGCAAATAGATTTACAGTCAGTAGTTGAGTTCTATTCTCGTTAAAAAAGTGATATAATAGACCTTTCACAATGCAAGATCCAAAATTTTATACAAAAAAATTAGAAAGCACGCAAACATACGGAAAGTTCGTGATTGAGCCTCTTCCATTAAGTTTCGGCGACAGCATAGGTAACGCTTTAAGAAGAACCCTACTTTCTTCTCTTCAAGGTGCTGTTATAACTCAAGTTAAAATAAACGGTGTTCCACATATGTTCTCAACGATCAAAGGAGTAAAAGAATCAGCACTAGAGCTTATATTAAATTTACAACAGTTAAGGTTTGAAGTACCTAGAGAGGGAAGTTTTAATGTAAAGCTTGAAGTTAAAGGAGAAAAAAAAGTTACTGGTAAAGATGTAAGCGGAGATGTTTCAGCTATTAATAAAGATCAATATATAGCAAGTATCACTGATAGTAAAGCTAAATTAGAGATTGATGCGATAGTGCAAACTGGAATAGGAACTTTAGGTAGAGATGAAATAGAAGAAAAAAAGACAGGATATATTTCACTTGATTCATTCTTTTCTCCAGTTAAGAAAGTTAACTTTAAAGTTGAAGGAGCACGTGTTGGAAGAAAAACAAATTTTGACAGACTGATTTTAGAAATCTGGTCAGATGGTACTATAAATTCAGAAGATGCTTTAAAAAAAGCTACAGAGATTATAGCGAATCATTTTAACCATATTCTTTCAGGTAAGGATAAGCCTCAAACAAAAGAAGATGAAAAAGTAACTAAAGAAGCGGTAGTTAACAACCAAAAACTTAAAGACATTATTATTGATGAGCTAGATTTACCTTCAAGAGTAATAAATGCATTGTTAAGGGAGAACATCGAAACAATAGAAGATTTAGTTAAGGTTGGTAAAGAAAAACTTATTGAGGTTAAAGGACTTGGTAAAAAATCCTTTAATCTTATTGTTGAGGAACTAAAAAAAATGGGTATTGAGATTGACTTCTAAATTATTTATTTCATCTACATATGATAAAAAATGTAAACAAAATCCGCTTTAGGTTTGGGCGAAACGCAAATAGGATGTTAGAAAGAAAACTAGTCAAAAACTTTATTAAATACGGGAGACTTACTTCAACTGAAAAGCGAATCAAATTCTTAAAAAGAAGTATAGAAAAAATGGTTACTTATTCTAAAAAAAACACACAGGCAACCAGAGATTTAATAAATAAAAAATTACATGATAAAAAAATTGTAGATTTATTAATAAAACAGGTTGCGCCTGTATTTAAAGACAAAACAAGTGGATTTGTAAAAACTATAAAGTTAAATGTAAGATCATCTGACGGAAGTAAAACAGCCAGAATGGAATGGGCCATACCAGTAGTGTTTGAATCTAAAAAGAAAGAAGAAAAAAAACCAAAAGAAGAAAAACCCACTACAAAAAAAACAAAAACAATTAGTAAGACTAAAAAGGTAAAAAAACAGGTAAAATCAAATAAGTCATAATATGGTACAAAAAACTATCTCTACAAAATATAAAGGAATAAAATCTGTTGAAAGAAATTGGCATTTAATAAATTTAAAAGATAAAACATTAGGTAGAATTTCATCTCAAATTGCATATGTGCTTCAAGGAAAAAACAAGTCAGATTATAGTACCTTTTTAGATTCTGGTGATTATGTTGTTGCTATCAATGCTAAACGCATTAAAGTAACAGGAAACAAAGCAAAAGAAAAAGAGTATTTACGTTATTCTGGATATCCAGGAGGTTTAAAGGTGAAAAGTTTTAAAGAAGTTATGGAGCAAGACGCCAGACTCATAATAAAAAGCGCTGTCAGTGGTATGTTACCAAAAAACAAATTAAGAAAAAAAAGATTATCAAGACTTTATATTTTTCCAAATGAAGATCACGCTTATAAAGAAAAGTTTAATTTAAAATAAATGCCAAAAAAATTAATAATGCCAAAATTTGTTGAAGGTGTAGGAAAAAGAAAAACTGCAGTTGCTAGAGTTAGAATCTTTGAATTAAAAAAAGGAGGATCGGTATCTGTAAATGGAGTAAATATAAAGGCAGGGGAATTTATCGTAAACTTAAAACCTATTCAAAAAACATATCCTTCAGAGGTTTATAAAAACACATATTTGAGACCTCTTATAAAAACTGAAATGGTGGATAAAATAGCTGTATCTGTTATGGTATCTGGTGGAGGAAATAAAGGTCAAATAGACGCGATAGCACATGGATTAGCAAAAGCTCTAGTAAAGCTAGATGATAAAAAATTTAGACCAATTTTAAAGTCTGTAGGCTTACTTACGAGAGATCCTAGGGTCAGAGAAAGAAGAAAGGTAGGAACTGGTGGAAAGGCAAGACGAAAGAAACAATCCCCAAAGAGATAACAAGAGCAAGCTCCAAATAATAAGCAACAAATCACAAATAAGTTATAAGCTTCAAATTTAAAATTTTAAACGTTTTATATTTTGGATTTATTTGTAGTTTGGAATTTATTTTTTATGATTTCAGCTCGATTGAGCTGTTATAATATCTTAATATGTGTGAGCTTTCTGTAATTATTCTTTCATACAATACAAAAAAAATCACATTAGACTGCCTTATCAGTCTTTATAAAAGTTTAAAGTTGTCTAAAATCTCAAGTGAAATTATAGTGGTTGATAATAATTCAATAGATGGATCAGTTAAAGTTTTAACGAACTTTAAGAAAAGCAAAGCTGAGGATAATATACAAATTAAATTAATATTTAATAAACAAAACCTCGGATACCCAAAAGGAAACAACCAAGGAATCAAAATTGCCTTTGGTAAAAATATACTTTTATTAAATTCTGATGTTTTAATCAAGGAATTAGATTGGGAAAAATTATTAAAGTATTTTGACACTAATAAAAACGTAGGCGTTATGACAGTAAAAGTCTTATTAACAGATGGAAAGATAGATCCAGCTTCTCACAGAGGGTTTCCCACAGTATGGAACTCATTTTGTTTTTTCTTTAAACTGGAAAAGATATTTGGAAAAATCATATGGTTAAATAGACTTTTTGGAGGATATCATATGACTTATTTAAATAGAAAATCAATTCATCAGATTGACTCACCTTCGGGAGCCTTTTATTTAACTAGGAAAAAAATACTAGATGAAGCCAAAGGATTTGATGATAAAACATTTTTTCTATACGGAGAAGATTTAGACTTGTCTTTGCGAATTAAAAAATTAGGCTATAAAATATTGTATTATCCAAAATTTAGCGTTTTGCACTTGAAGTCTGTCAGCGGTTTTAAGAAAAGTAATCTAAAAGTTAAAAATGAAACTAGAAATCATTTTTATGATGCAATGAAAAAATTTTACAAAAAACATTATCAAGATAAATATCCAAAATTTATTAATTCATTAGTCTATTATTTTATAGATCTCAAAAAAAGAACTTCATGAAAAAAATAGGAATCGATGCTAGACTCTTATATCAAACTGGAGTTGGGGTGTATTTAAAAAATTTATTATTTTATTTAAACAAATTAAATCCTAAAAATATCAACTTTATCGTTTATGTTTTAAAAAAGGATCTTAAAAAAGTCTCTGAAAAATTTAAAAACCTTTCCTTTATAGGAATAGATGCGAAGTGGCATACTTTTTCTGAACAGATTAGTTTTTTACAAGACCTATTAAAGGACGATTTAGATCTGATGCATTTTACATATTTTAGTTTTCCGATTTTATACAACAGAAAATATATTTCTACAATTCACGATACTACCTTATTAAGTTATAAGACAGGCAAGGCATCTACCAAATCAAACATTGTTTACAACTTTAAACATTGTGTTTTTAAACGTATGTTTTATAAACAAGTAAAGAAATCTTTGGCAATAATTACTCCTACTGAAACAGTAAAAAAACAAATTATTAAATTAGTTAAAGGTGTGCAATCAGCTAAAATTTATCCAATATATGAGGGAGTTACAAGAGAATATTTAAATATTAGTAAAAACAAGAATGATAAAAAAGTAGGGGAAGATTATTTTTTATATGTTGGGACTTTTTATCCACACAAAAATATAGACACTCTTTTAAAAGCATATTTGAGGTTAAAAACTGATATTAAGCTTTATTTAGTGGGACCTGATGATTTTTTTGCAAAAAGACTAATGATTCTTATAGATAAGTTTAATTTAAAGAGTAAGGTAAAAATAATAAAAAATGTATCGCAAGATAAGCTTCCTGATCTTTATCGAGGTGCTATTGCTCTTGTGCATCCATCAAAGTCTGAAGGTTTTGGCCTCCCAATCATAGAAGCGGTTTATTTTAAACTTCCAATAATCGCTTCAAATATAGATGTTTTTAAAGAAATTTTAGGAAATAAGTATATAAATTTTGACCCTAAAGATGTAAATGATATAAAGAATAAATTACAAAGTTTTATAAAAAATAGAAGCTTTTTTGACTATAAAGACATTTTAAATAAGTTTTCTTTTGAAAAAATGACGAATCAAACTTTTAGTATATATATGAACGTGTTGAAGATAAAATAATTAGGATGTATCATTAAGCTAAAGTCTAATTTATATATGGATAAAACAACAAAAAAACTATCTTCTTCAGAAACTTGGTATAAAGTATCAAACAGAATAAGTAATGTTTTATTAGAACTAAAAATTTTTCTAATTCATATTTTTTCCTATATTCCATCTCACTATGTCAGAAAATTTATATATAGAATTGGAGGGATAGAGATAGGTCGTGGTTCATCTGTACATATGGGAGTTAAGTTCTATGATACAAAGAATATAGTTATTGGACATGATTCGATAATTGGTGAAGGATGTGTGCTTGACGGAAGAGATGAGCTTAAAATAGGAAATCATGTAGCTCTTGCATCGGAAGTTATGATTTATAATTCACAGCATGACACATCTGATGAAAATTTTATAGCAGTTAATAAACCTGTATATTTAGAAGATTATGTATTTATCGGACCTAGAGCGATTATTTTGCCGGGAGTAACAATAGGAAAAGGTTCCATTGTTGCTGCAGGAGCAGTAGTTACAAAAGATGTGGTTCCATATTCAATAATTGCAGGAATTCCTGCAGAAAAAATTGGGGAAAGAAAAATCAAAGATTTACAATATAAACTTGGTAGACCAAGACTTTTTAGATAATTAAAAATCACCTGTTCCAACTAAATAAACTGCTTGCCAAGGTTTGTATGAAGAAAAAAATTCTTTTTGAAATAAAATTTTATTGTCACGAGTAACTTTGTAATTAAAAATAGACTTTGCTCCCCAAGCAGGAAAATCAACTTGTTTTACAGCTCCTCTTTTAAGCGTAGGATCTTCTTGATGTGAATCAGGCAGGGGAGGCTGCACATCATATACTTTAGGTAGGGTAAGTTCTACTTTTCTTCCATCGTTTTTTCCATAAAATTTAAAAGTTAAAATATTATTGTTTTGATCAATTTCCGTTTGAATTAATATATATTTACCAGTGTCATTTTTAAACTTTAAATCTACAGATGGAGAGTAAACTGTAGCATCAAATCCTGGTTGTGAGTCCTGTTCATAATAAGAAACCCTATAAGCATGAGCTGACCTTTCTATTATTGGAAGGCCTGTGTTAAGGGCAGCTCTAAAAATCGTGGTTGATACCTGACAAACCCCTCCTCCGTCGCCAAGCACTGTTTTGCCAGCTTTTATAATATATGCAGGTTTATAACCAGTTGAAACAGAGATGTCGCCAATCGTATTGTTAAATGAAAAAATCTCATCTGGTTTAATCAAAACACCATTAAACCTAGATGTTGCAAGCAGTACATTATGTATTCTCTCTGGAATAGAATGGCTATAATTTGAAACACCTGCACCTATAAGTTCTTTTATTCCAAATTCATTCGCATCAGAAAGTGTAATTTCAGGCTTTATTATTTTTTTGTTTATTACTATGGATTTGTTTTGTTGCTTTTGTTTTAAACTAAAAACAGTTTGTCTTATATCATTTTTAAATTTTTCAGAATCTATTTTAACTCCTTCTTCTTCGGGTCGAAATTCAGTTACCATTCCACTTTCAAAACTAAATAACGCATTTTTTGCTGGTTTGTTATATTTTTCTTCTATAAGAGTAATAAATTCATCTATTTCAGCATTATCATATTTAACAGATGTTGAGAATTTGTATTTTGATAATCCATAAATGGTATAAATTTTTTGCCTTGTTCTTGATATAAAATGTGAAACTCTAGCTATCAAATACGCTCTGTCGATTATTTCTTTAACATCATGCGTTAACCCAATTTTTTTAGCAGATATTGTCGCTATGATTTCATCGTCGTATTCAATAATAAAATTTACCTTATTTAAATTTTTGTACTTTTGTGTCACTGTTTGTACAGCTTCTTTTTCAGTTTTTCCACCAACATTTTGTCCATCAATAAATACATTTGGATATATTCTGTTAGAAAGAAGTTTTTCTTGAGCTTTAATATTGTTTACTAAAAAAACAATTATTCCTATAGTTAATATCGTGATAAAAAAAAGAATATTTAGGAACAGTATTACTTTCTTTTGCTTATTTGCTATCATTTATATATGGATGATAATAAACAAAAACCACAAGAAAATCAAACTAATATACTATACGAATCAACTTCAAAACCAATCGAACACGAAGTTAAGAATTACGATCCGTTAAGTACGCAAGATTTGGTTCCACCAGAAGGTTCTTTAAGTGAAAACTTTATGGATAATAAAAAGAAATACTTCATAATTGGTGGGGGGATTTTAACCTTTATAATATTGTTTTTGTTAGTTTTTAAATTCTTTTTTGCGAATTCAAATAAAAATCAGGAAATTAATCTAACTTATTGGGGTTTATGGGAAGAAAAAGAAGTGATGCAGCCGTTGATAGATCAGTATCAGGCTAAAAATCCTAATATAAAAGTAGGATATGTAAAAATGAATCCTCAAGATTATAGAAATAAACTTCTTGTAAGAAGCCAAGAAGGGCAAGGGCCAGATATATACAGATATCACAGTACGTGGATTCCGCAAATAAAAGAAGTACTTACTCCTATTCCAAAAAATATTTACAGTGTTAGTGAATTTGAAAAAACTTTTTATCCTTTTTATAAAAACGATTTAAAAGTCGGAGAAAATTATTATGGTATTCCACTTATGGTTGATGGCTTGATTCTTTTATACAACGATAAGTTATTTAAAGGTGCAGGTATACAAAATGCTCCAACAACATGGGAGGACGTTATAAACAACATATCTAAGCTAACTGTCAGAGATAAAGAGGGGAATATTGTTACATCTGGAATTGCTTTAGGGACAGCTTCAAACATAGAGCATTTTTCAGATATATTAGGTTTATTTTTGCTTCAAAATGGTGCCGATTTAAAGAGTTTGGATAGTGAGGAAGCAGCTGGAGCGTTAGAAAGTTATAGAAAATTTGCAGAAGCTCCTAATAATTTTTGGGATGAAACAATGCCATCGGCAATTCAAGCTTTTGCACAAGAAAAAGTGGCTATGATTATTGCTCCATCATGGGAGATTTTAGGCCTTTTAACAATAAATCCTGAACTTAATTTAAAAGTTATACCGGTTCCAAGTCTTCCAGGAGGAGACCTTATCTCAATATCATCTTATTGGGTTGAAGGTGTTTCAAGATCAAGTCAGACTGATAAACAAAAAGAAGCATGGAAATTTTTAAAATATCTTAGCTCAAAAGAAGTAATGGCTAAGTTGTTTGAGCTTCAAGTAAGTGCAAGAAAAATACCCGTAGCTTCATCAAGAGTAGACCTTGGTTCAATTCAATCCCAAAATCAGTATTTACAACCTATTATCAAACAGGCAAATTATTATAAATCTTTACCTGTGATATCCTATACTTTCGATAAAGGAATGAATGATGAAAATAATCAATATTTAGAAAATGCAATTAATTCTACAATTAATGGAGAATCTTATAAGTCAGCTTTAAAAACTGCTAAAGAGGGTATAGATCAGGTTTTAAATAGGTATAAAAATGAGTAAAATAATACTATATGTTTAAACTTCCTTTTAGTCTATTTAATAAAAAGAATAGCGAAAAAGACAATTATCTTGGACTTTTATTAAAAGAAAGTGAAGGTGTAATATTTTTATTGAGATTAAATGATTCAAGTTCTAGCATAATAGCAAAAGAGAGATTTACTTTTACAAACGGATGGGATAATCTTGCTGAAGATATAGATGAGGTATTGTATAGATTGGAATTAAAAGGATATAAAAGCCCTAATAAAAGTATTTTTTTTGTATATTCAAACCTTGTAGATAAATATAATAAGGAAATAAAACGAGAATATTTAGATAAAGTAAAAGGGGTTGTTAAAAATTTAGAGTTAAAACCACTAGGTTATATAGAAGTTCGCGACGCTGTGGTAGATTTGATTGTTACTAAAGAAGGAGTTGCAATCTCTGCATTGCTTATAGAAATAAGCAATTCAAGCATCTCTGTCTTTTTTTATAAAAACGGAAAATTACTTTGTACTGAAACTGCAGAGAAAAAAGACGATATTATAGAATCCCTTTCTCCAATTTTTGAAAAAATGAAAGTAGAGAATATGCTGCCTTCAAGAATGTTAATTTATGATAGCAAGAATTTAGATCGCGAAATGTCATCAATCCTATCTCACTCTTGGGAAAAGGATTTGTTTATACATCACCCTAAAGTCGAGATGGTCAATGAAGGTGAATTGACAGATAGTCTTATAAATGTTTTTTCAAAGCAGCTATTAAGTAAAAATGTTCCGGTTGAACAAGAAATAAAGAAAGCTGATGTGATGGGATTTGTTATAGGAGACGATATTAATAAAAATAAAGACAACGCTCCTTTGGAGAGTTCAGTAGAAGTTGAAAAATTTGATAAAAGTTTTGCTGATAAACCAAAAGAATTTTTTGGTAACTATTATTTTAAAATAAAACAAGCTTTTAATAAGGGCTTTTCAAATGTAAAAAATATAAAATATTCAAAAAATATTTTTGCAATTATAGGAATAGTATTAATATTTTTATCGTTTTTCCTAATAGAATACTTTTTTCATAAAACCGAAATTACATTAACGCTACCTTCACAGACAATTGAGAAAGTTATAGTAATAGAAGATATAAAACCCGACATTTCAACAAAGTCCGCATCTTTTACCTCGTCAGAAAAAACCACGGGTAAAAAAGATGTAGGTGAAAAAGCAAAGGGTGAGGTTACGATTAATAATTTTGATAGTTCTGAAATAAAGTTTGATAGTAGGACGGAGTTAACAAATAACAGTTTGATTTTTTTATTAGATAGCGATACAAAAGTAGCGTCAGCCTCCTTAACATCTGATTCATCTGCTAAACTTCCTGGTAAAACTAAGGCAAAAGTTTCAGCATTAAAAATTGGCCCTGATTATAATATTTCTGCCAATAATAAGTTTAGCATTGCCAATTATCCAGATATAGATTATTTTGCTATTAATGAAGAGCCTATATTAGGAGGATCAAAAAAAGAAGTAAGAACTGTATCTGAAGATGACATATCTTCTCTTGACGCAGACATTTTAAAACAAGCAAAACAATATAGTAAAGACAAAATTGATTCAAACTTTAAAAAAACCCATCTTATAGTTGATAAGCTTGGGGGCATAGAGTTAACGAATTTAAATTATGATAAAGAGCAAGGAGAAGAAACAGATTTAGTAACTCTCAAAGCAAAAGCTAATATCACGTATGTTGGACTTAATCACGATAAAGTTAAAAGTGAAATATTGGAGAAGCTAAAAAATGAAGTTGAAAAAAATTATGTTATAGAAAAGTCAAATATTTCATATCTTGTTCAAGATGCACAAAAAGAACAAAATACTTATGTCTTTGACATTGATGTTAGCGCCAAAGCGTCTGAAAAGGTTGACTTGTCCAATGTAAGATCTTCTATTGTAAGAAAAAACATAAATAACATAGATAATATTGTTAAAGACGAATATAAAGCTAAAAAGGTAGAAATAAATATAAGTAATCCTATTCCGTTCTTTAGATCATGGACTTCCATTTTTAAAAATAATATCAGTCTACATGTAATTTACGACTAACATATGGTTTTATATGTATATAGGAAGAAAAAAACTTCAAAAAATGCGGTAATCATAAATAGATTATCTCGACTATCTATTTTAATCGGATTGTTATTAATGTTTTGGGCACTTTATCCTGTAATTTCATTTGAAGTTTATTCAAAATTATTTATAAAAAGAGATATCTTAACTTCTGTTCCGCAAGAAAAAACTCAAAAATCAGAAACGCAATCAGATTTTATATTAGGACAAAGTGTGGCAAAATCTAACAACTTAAGAGATTATACAAAAGCAAGCGAGTGGTTTCCCGAAAGTAATGTTGACGTATCAGTTTCTAATTTAAATGTAAAAGAATATGTTCTCTCAATCCCAAAGTTAAATATAAATAAAGCAAAAGTTATTGTTGGAGAGGAAGATCTTAAAAAAAGTCTAGTACATTTCCTCCCAACCTCACTACCAGGAGAGAATGGAAATGTTGTTATATTTGGACATTCAACCCTTCCACAACTATATGACACAAATGATTATAAGACAATTTTTACATACCTACCTTCTTTAAATGAAGGAGATGTAATATATATAAATATCGGAAATGAAAATTTTGAGTATAGAGTTTCTGAGATCTTTGTCGTGAAGCCAGATAAAGTGTCTGTTTTAAACCAAGATTTTGAGGATTCATACCTGACCTTAATAACCTGTGTCCCACCAGGAACATATTGGAATAGATTGGTAGTAAAGTCAAGGCTAGTTGGAAGCCTAGATAAACTTTGATTTCTTTAAGCCTAGAGTATATGTTATAATTCCGAAATGCCACGGAAAAAACATAGAATAATCTACATCAAACTCCTTGAAGATCTTATATTCAATTTATTATTACTTATAGTTAATTTTTTTATTGGACTTGGTGAGGCTACAAAAATAATAACCTTACTTCCTTTTAAAATTTTATTAGCATCGTATAGATACATAAGATATTTAATAAGTAAACTTTTTAAATTTATATCAAAAACTACAAGACAATTTATAAAATTTATTTTTAATCTTAATATTTCAATAAAAAAAAGATTTTTGAGCTTAAAAAAATTTATACGCCTTAAGTTTTTTAAGAAAAAAATCTATATTAAGGCTCCCAAAATTAGGGTAAAAATACTAAAGATTAAATTTAAATTTCCTAGAATAAAATTATGGAAATTTCCAAAAAAGGCTATATTAAAAGTTAAACTTATTCATTGGAGGTCTTTTTCAATTGGTCTCATCTTTGCGTTGTTTTTGTTTAGCATTATAAATGCATATAATTTTGTTAAAGCACTTCCATCACCAACAAATATTGGAAAAACAAATTATTCTTTAAGCACTCATATATATGACAGGAATGAAAAACTTCTTTTTGATATCTATCGTGATGAAAATAGAACACCGGTTAAGATTGAAGACTTACCAAATCACATTTATCAAGCAACAATAGCAATAGAGGATAAAGATTTCTTTAATCATAAGGGTATTTCTTTAATAGGAGGAATCGTAAGAGCTATAAAAGAAAATGTAACAACAGGACAACTCCAAGGGGGCTCAACAATAACACAACAACTTGTA
>JBDRCK010000014.1:0-2272 GCA_043821785.1 bacterium
ATATATCACTGGAAATACCGCTGTGAGCAATGTAAATATCCAAGTCTCGCAGGAAGATTTAATGACTACAGCAAAAGATAGTATCACAGCGCTGCTTTTACAAAGACATAAAATAGCAAACGCCGAAGACGCTGATTTTACGATAGTAAGCCAAGCGGATATAATGAATACAATGACTTCGGTAACAGACACTTTAACATTGCTTTTAGGCGCTATTGCTGGTATTTCTCTTTTAGTCGGAGGCATAGGGATTATGAATATGATGCTAACAACCGTTACCGAGAGAACTCGCGAGATAGGGCTTAGAAAATCATTAGGCGCCACTAAGGGCGATATAAGTATGCAATTTTTAAGCGAATCGGTCGCATTAACTTTTTTAGGCGGAATACTCGGCGTTGCTATCGGGTGGCTCGCGTCACTTGCTGTTACAAAATTTAGCGGGACAACAACTTCTGTTTCGGCTTTTTCTGTTATACTCGCTTGTGGCGTTTCCGCTGGCATAGGAATAGTTTTCGGATATTATCCCGCGAGAAGAGCGGCTGGGTTAGATCCGATTGAGGCACTACGGTACGAGTAGAGACACGCCAATGGCGTGTGTCTACAACTATGAAAAATTAAACGGATTAAAGGAATTACAGAAAAACATAATTCGATAGTTAATGACAATTTAATAATTTTTAATTTCTAATTTTCAATCCTGCCTGTGCAGACAGGCAATTTCCAATTAAATAATTTTTTAAAAAATGTACATCAATAATACAATTATATGGAAAATTTGGTATTGGTATGTGAGTAATGTTGATAAAAACAACGAAATTACTCTTATGAATTACGGGTATTCCGGAAATAACAGCATGCCATTAGAGGGAGAAAATGATTTAATGAATAAATATGGATTGCAACTTTATGATCATATCGCAAACGCTGTTAAGCTGGATGGACTCAATATTTTGGAAATAGGATCCGGAAGAGGTGGTGGCGCTTTTTATATATCAAATTTTTTAAATCCAAAATCTTATATAGGTATGGATATTTGCGGAAAAGCTATAAAATTTTGTGATAAATATTACAAAAAAAATAATTTGTCTTTTATGAAGGGTGATGCTTTAAATTTGCCTTTTAAAAATAACCATTTTGATGTAGTGATTAATGTGGAATCATCTCATAGCTATCAAAATATAGATAAATTTTTTAGAGAAGTTTATCAAGTACTTAAACCTGATGGCTATTTCTTGTTTGCTGATTTTAGATACAAAAAAGATTTTGCATTACTAAAAAATCAAATTAAAAACTCAAAAATAAAAATCATAAAAGAAGAAAATATCACTGATAATGTTATAAAAGCTTTAAATTTAGATAATTCGCGCAAAGTTAATCTTATAAAAAAATTAGTTCCAAAATTATTATATAAACCAGCACAAGAATTTGCTGGCGCAAAAGGTTCTGAAGTTTATAATTCTTTTTTAAATAGAGATAGAGAATATTTTAGTTTTATTTTAAAAAAATAATAATACTTATAAACAAATCTATGAAAAAACAAATTTTAATTTTTTTATCACTTGTTTGCTTATTAACTGTCTCTGGATGTTCTACAAATACCCAAACTAACGACAGCAATAAAAATGTAGTTCCACCACAAAATCAAGAGAAGGCAACCAACCAAAATAAAATGCAAAGATGGCAGGAAAATTTTGATGAGGCAAGTTCTACTGAAATGCTTATTGGAAACAAAATTATGGTTATGGGAAATGAAAA
The DNA here is from genome assembly GCA_043821785.1 of bacterium. Taxonomy (GTDB): domain Bacteria; phylum Patescibacteriota; class Microgenomatia; order UBA1406; family GWC2-37-13; genus JBBEDP01. The sequence goes on from JBDRCK010000014.1 coordinate 1,756, forward strand.
TAGCGATGGTTCTGTTGTGGCGGATCGAATTATAATCGGAGGTCTACCTGCACAGGCAGGCGAAAATATGAATTCTGACAATATTACGAGAACAAGACAACAAACAGGAGAAAATTCAGAGAATACAGCAGACGATAATAATGACGCTTCACGATTTTCAGGTCAAAGCGGAACAAGACCAGATTTTCAAAATATGTCGGATGAGGAAAGAACTAAGATAAGAGAACAAATGCAAGCTAGCAGGATGGCTCGCGGTTCCGTGCAGGCAGGCAAAGCAAAAACAGGTGACACAAGTATGGCTCGTTTAAACGGCGAGATTATCGAAAAAGACGCAGAAAGCATAACAATAAAACTTGATAGTGGTGGTTCTAAACTTATATTTTTATCTAGTTCAACTGCGTTTATGAAAGCGAAAGTGCAAAAAACAGGTAGTAAAAATTAAAAAAAGCGTGAATTTGTTTAAAAAATGGATGCAATTCACGCGTTATTGACAAAAAACTGTGAATATTATATACTG
>JBDRCK010000015.1:0-15721 GCA_043821785.1 bacterium
GTATATTTAAGTTATGCGTATCTTTGTAGGGGCAGACCATAGAGGTTTTGAATTAAAAGAAAAGATTATTGATTATCTTCATGAAAAAAATGTCAGAATTGAAGATCTTGGAAATTATCAATATGATGCAAATGATGACTATCCAGATTTTGCAAAAAAAGTTGTAGAAGCTGTTTTACAAGAACCAAATGAACGATTAGGTATCGTAATCTGCGGATCAGGAGTTGGTGGATCTATTATGGCAAATAGATATGAAAATATTCGATGTGGAATTGCTTTAAATAAAGACCAAGTAATACATGCTAAAGAAAAAGATCATATAAATATACTTTCTATTGCATCAGACTATGTAGGTTTTAATCAAGCAACTGAGATGATTAGTGTTTTTATTGAAACAGTACCTACTGCTGAAGAAAAATACATAAGAAGAATAAAAAAATTAGATCAAGTTGACCTTCATTCCCATGATTGAACTTTATTTTGATGGTGCTTGCGAACCTATAAATCCTGGAGGAACGGCTTCTTACGGATGGGTTATTAAAAAAGATGGTAAAAATTTAAAAACAGGATATGGGGTTGTCGGAATGGGTGAGGATATGACAAATAATGTAGCTGAATATATGGGTCTGATTAAAGGGCTTGAGGGATATTCAAAACTTCATATAAATGAAAAACTGTTAATATCTGGTGACAGTAGTATGGTAATTAATATGATCAGTGGTAAATGGGGATGGAGTAAAAATAAAACAAAATGGAATCCTCATAAAAAAATGCCTCATTTAAAAAAATTGCTTGATAAGGCTTTATTCTTGCTTGAAAAAGTTGATTATGAGACTAAATGGATTCCAAGAGAAGAGAATAAAGAAACTGATGCTCTTTCAAAACTAATGGATCAGGACATGTGACATGAAACGTGTAGCGTGAAACATACAATTTATAACTTGTAACTTGAAACAGGATCAAAATAATAAATTTCAAACTACAAATAAATTCAAAGCACCAAGTTTTAAATTTAAAATTTAAGATTTAAAGCTTATTTGTTATTTGTAACTTTAGATTTGTTATTTAATTCGATTTTGAAATTCAAATTTAATTTAAACAATTGAATATTTACCATCTGTACTCTTAATAATGTATCCTTTCATCTCTAAAGATGTTAATGTTTGCAAAATTAAAGCTAGGGTTTTTTTGCTTTTTTTATAAATTTCATCAGTATTTTTTGGGCCGTTTTCTAAATATTTAATTACGTTTTTTTCAAAAGAATTCAGTTTTGATCTGTCAATTTTCGAAATAGCAATAGAATTTTTAATATTAAAATCTTGAAGTAATTCCTCAACAGATATCAAAGGCCTTGCTCCTTCCCTAATTAATAAATTTGGAGCTCGCGACATTACTGACGTTATCGAACCAGGAACTGCAAAAACTTCTTTTCCCTGCTCTACTGTATATTTTGCTGTAATAAGTGACCCAGATTTTTCTGATCCTTCAACAACAATTACTGCTTTTGCTGCTGCAGAAATCAATCTGTTTCTTGCGACAAACAAACCTTTTAAAACCGTCATTCCGGGTGGAAATTCTGAGATAATAAGCCCATCTTTTTCTAAGATTAAATTATAAAGCCATTCGTTTGAAATTGGATAAACTATATCTACTCCACATCCTAAAAAAGCAACAGTTTGCCCTCCACATTCTATACACGTTGAGTGCGCTATAGAATCTATCCCAATAGCTAGCCCTGAAGAAATCTTAAACCCTGCTCCAACTAAAGAATAAGCAATATCTTTAGTCACTTTTTCACCATATGAAGTTGGCATACGTGTCCCAACAATAGATATTATATTTTGGTCAAATATAAAATTGTACAAATTACCTTTTACATATAAACAAATTGGTGAATCAGGAATATCTAATAAATTTTTAGGGAATAGTTTATTTTCTTGATGAATAATATTTATATTTTTTTTCTTAAATTTTATTTCTAATTCTTTAAAATTTAATTCTTTTTTAAAATCAATAAGTTGGTGAGCCAAATTCTCTCCAAGAACCTCTTTAAGTGTAAATAAACTTGCTAAATAAGCCTTTTCAACGGTCTCAAAATGTTTTATTAATGCTTGAAATTTAATTGGACCAATTCCTAAAAAATGTGAAAAAGTAACGTATGCCCTTGTTTTTTCGTCCATTAACTGATAGTAGCAGGGGTTAATAAAAATGTCTGTAGACTATAATAAACAATCTATTAATTATTCATTGTCACATTAACGAGTTAACGAGTTAACGGGTTGGTAACGTTAGTTGACGGGTGGCAAGAGAGGAAGGGCTCCCGACACGCGCACAGTTCATTGTTATCAATGACGAGCACTGGCGGGAGGGAATCTCTTGACAGGACCCGTCAAAACTTTTATGTATCGAGCTTCTTTATTTAAGTATAATAATTATATGAAAGTTCTCCCAGCTATACTTACTCCTAACATTGATAGTTTTTGGGAGCAAATTGAAAGACTTCTTCCTTATTATTCTTATTTTCAAATAGACATAATGGACGGTACTTATGGAGAAAACAAAACAATATCTCTTGAAGATATTGCTAATACTTTAAATAAACACTTAAAAATAATAAATACGGCCAAGTTTGATTTTCAATTTATTACTAAAAAACCTGAGATCTACAGTACAAAAATGGAAAGACTATATAAGCATTTAAATATTGAATTTGTTTTTTTTCATTATAAATCAAGCCCCAAAATTAACTTACTATATGCCCAATTAGATATAAAACACGGAGTTGCCCTTGATCCAGACGACTCTGTAGATGAATTCCGCTTAAATTATGACCTAAAAAGCATAAAAAATATTATTATTATGACTGTCTTTCCTGAAGGTCAGGGACAGCCCTTTCATGAATATCCGTTAAACAAAATAGAACAATTAAGAAATACAGGCTATAGGAACAAAATTTCTATAGATGGGGGTGTCAATGAAAATACAATTCCTTTAATTTTATCTAAAAAATTTAAGCCAGATTTTCTAAATATTGGAAGTTTCTTTTCAAAAGCACAAAATCTTAAAAAAAATATACAAACCGTTAAAGAATTAATAAGTAATCCTTAAAATTTAAATAAACTAAAAAGTCCTGGTTTTTTAATCAACGACCAAAAATCCTGCATTCCAAATTTACCATCTTGATTTAAATCTAAAGGTATTAAAAATTTAAATTTAATATTGTTTTTATTACCATTAAATTCCATATAATTTTGCCTTGGTAAATAATAAGGGGCTATTAAAACTACTCTGTATCTCCCTCCTAAATATATGTTTTTTATATTTTCAATTTTTGCCTTACCTTTATAAGCTGTAATTCCTGATTTCTTAAAAACTAATTTTTCGTCTTTATCAAAGATTTGAATTTCAATATCTGATACAGAATTGTCTAGTTTTGGAAATAAATTTACTTTAAATTCTAATTCTGGAAGGGGTTCAAATATAACTTTCCATTTTTTTTCAGATATTTTTTGATTGTTTTTATAAAGACTAATACTAAAGGTTTCTTTACCTTCATCTTCAGAAGTTTTCATAAATAAATCAATAGCTCCCTCATTATTTGGTACTATCTCATCGATATTTGAAAAAAAATAGCTTTTAATTCTATGGTTCAAATCCTCTATCTCAAGTTTGTATCCATTAGCGCTATTAATTATTGATTGTCCTGTATTTTTAATATTTCCCTTAAACTCATAGTTTGAACTGACAAGAATCTTGCTTGGTAAATCTATGTTAATTGAAGCTTTAATAATCTGTTCTGGATCTCCTTTTATTTTATTTATATTTTTTACCTCATTAAATTGATCATAAAAATCTTCCGAACCTTGTTTTTTCCACGAAAAGTTTAAAAAGGGTTCTGTTTGATAATTAAGAACAAAAGGTGTCACCGCTCTTACTCTTTGATCATTCATCCAAATGTTTTCGTAAACTGCTTTAATATTTTGTCCTACAACACTTGAGCTTGGAAAATTATTATTCTGTGTTGATATATTTTCGCTATGTGGCCATCCTGTTTCAGTAATAAAAACAGGTAGGTTTTTTTGTACTCCCAATCCATATAGATAAGACAATTCCCAATCATATGTAGATACTGTTCCCCTACCTTTATCATAAGGTCCTCCTTGAAATCCAGGATTTGGATATGAGTGTGATGCTAATCCATCAATTAAAAATTCGAAGCACGAAATTCTAAATTCTAAACAGTTTTCAAAATTTAAATTTTTAAAATTAAGATTTGTTTCGGTTTTCGGATTTCGGATTTCGGATTTAAACATTTTTGTTAAAAATGTTTCTTCATCTTCATAATTTGGAAGTGATGATGGAGCAGATGCATCAAGTCCCGCTAACATTACAAAATAGTTTTTATCTTTTTCTTTTAATCTTTTTGCAAATCCGTAGGCAATTTTTGCATAACTTTCAGGATCAACCCTTCCTCCCCATTCTGATGCATGATTTGGTTCGTTAAATAAAACAATATAGCGATCTTTTACAACCCAATTTAAAGACTGCAAAAAGTCTAACCAGCCACCTATGTCATCAACTGACGGTGTTTTCCAAACGTTTCCCTGTGGTTGAGTAGCAAGTCTAACTATTGGAATAAGTTTAAGAGACCTCATCTGATCAAAAATTACCTGCCATTTCTTTGTATCCCTATCATTTTCTTGAATTACTAGAGTTACATAGCCCCATTGGCCACCAGACGAATTTATAAGCTCTGCAGCTTTTATCAAATCCTCTCTTTCTGCAACTGCAAGATGAATTCCAAATTTATTATTTAAAGATGTCGAATCAAATGCTTGAGTATCGCTAGCTAAAAAAAATAGATTACTAAACAAACAAATTAACATAAAAAAAAGTGAGAATACAAATTTTTGCGAATTGGGACCCTCGAGAAATCGAGGAAGGGCTCCTTTATGAGTCAAAATTTTGTATTGAGTTTTTCCGATAAGCATGTATTTATAAATAGGTTATTACAGTGAGAATAGAAATTTTTATCTATCTGTTTATTTAAATTGGCGATTATTTTTAAAAAGTAAAATTTCAACTTTAGCTTTTTTAAGAAGGTTTACCCCTTCAATATCATGATGTTCTTGCCTATAAACCAATCTTTTTATTCCCGCATTAATCAATATCTTTGCACAGCTTGAACAAGGATTGGTTGTTGAATAAACCGTGGCGTCTTTTGTTGACGTTCCTAAATACGCAGCCTGAATTATCGCGTTTTGTTCAGCGTGAATACAAATACAGCTTTCTTCATATTCAAACCATTCAATTTCCTTTTTATCTCTCCTCTTACACCTTGCACAACCACCTTCTGTACAATTTGGTATTTTATTTGGAGTTCCATTATATCCTGTAGAAATTATTCTATTGTCTTTAACCACAATGGCTCCAACGTGTCTTCTCGTACAATCAGCTCTTTTTTTTACAACGTCAACAAGCATCATAAAATACTCATCCCATGCCGGTCTTTTACTTTTCATAACAAAAGTATTTTAACAAAAAAAGTTCAATATTATCTTAAATCTCAAAATGCTAAAATAAAATGCGGCTTACGGGGAGTAGTTCAGTTGGCTAGAATGTTGTACTGGAGACGTAGGGATCTTGGGTTTCCTGCGAAGCAGGATCACGCTCCGCGTGACGAGTCCCGTCTCCCCGACATAATATAAGTAAAAAGTAATAGGTAATAAGTAAAAAGAACCAACATGTTTTTTTTAACTTCTTCTTTTTTACTTTTTACTTTGTTTATACTGTTATTTATGTCTTCTCTTCCAATTATTGAAAAAGTGAATTTTGGAAAATCAAATTTCAAATATGGGCCTGACAATGGACCTTCTTTACAGTTTTTTATATATGTCTCTATTATTGTTTTAATTTTCCTATTTCTTTGTATTAGATTATTTAATCTAACAATCGTTAGAGGTGATTATTACAGAAGGTTGTCTGATGAAAACAGAATTAGGCGCGTTGTGATAGAGCCAAAACGGGGTGATATTATAGATAGAAATGGACAAGTTATTGCTACAACCATATTGGGAAACGCCGAAGAAAATAAAGAAAGAATAGAGTCAAAAAGAATTTATAGTGAAAAAGAGATAGCCTCTCAATTAATAGGCTACAGACAAATAGCAGATTCGCTAGATTTAAAAAGTGATAATTGTAATGTAAAGATTAAATTAGGTGATAGGATTGGAAAAAAAGGTATAGAAAGTCTTTATGAGTGTGATTTAAGAGGAAAAGATGGAGAAAAACTTATTGAACTTGATGCTCATGGCAAATATTTAAAAACTCTTACTGTACTTGCTCCCCAAGATGGAAAAACTATACAGTTAGCGCTAGATTTAAGACTTCAAAAAATTGCTTATGAGCAATTAAAAGATAAAAAAGGAGCAATTATCGCTATAAAACCAAAGACTGGTGAAGTATTAGCTCTTGCCTCATCGCCAACATTTAATCCGCAGTACTTTGAAGATAAAAATCAAAAAATGATTAACCAATATTTTGAAGATAAGACCCATCCTCTATTTAACAGAGCTACAGAAGGAACATATCCTATCGGTTCTACTATCAAGCCTTTTATTGCCATTGGGGCGCTTGAAGATAAAAAAATTGATGAAAATACAAAAATCGAAGATACAGGAATAATAAAAGCTGGCCCTATTACTTTTGGAAATTGGTATTTTTTAGAATACGGAAAAACTGAAGGAGAAGTAGATGTTATAAAAGCTATAAAAAGATCAAATGACATATTCTTTTATAAAGTAGGAAATAAGCTTGGCCCTGATCGTATAAAATATTGGTCCAATGTGTTTGGTTTTGGGGAAAAAACTAATCTAAAAATAGATCAAGAGGAGGGGTTAATCCCATCTCCTTATTGGAAAGAAGAAATGTTAAAAGAACAATGGTATTTAGGAGATACTTATAATTTCTCTATCGGTCAGGGATATATGCTTGCTACTCCACTTCAAGTTACACAGGCAACGTCTGTTTTTGCTAATGATGGTAAATTTTGTGATTTGAATTTGCTTAAATCAAATAAGCAAAATTGTAAAAATTTAAAATTCTCAAAAAAATCAATTGATCTTGTCAAACAAGGAATGAAAGAAGCATGCTCAACAGGAGGAACAGGTTGGCCTTTGTTTGATTTTTCAGTCAATTCTAAAAATATTCAAACAGCATGTAAGACAGGAACAGCTGAATCCACTGGAAAAAATGAGGACCCACATGCGTGGATAATAGTATTTGCTCCTTATGAAAACCCTGAAATAATATTAACTATCCTTGTTGAAAATGGAGGACAAGGATCTGATATAGCTGGACCAATAGCTAAAGAGATTTTGCAAACATACTTTGCAAAATAAACACTTTCAACTCAAAAGTCATAGCTCAAAACGCAAAAGTAAGAAGTTAGTCACAAGGAATATAGATACCAGTATAGAAAAAGGATATTGGTGATTGGTGTTTTAACACCAATTTCCACCTTCTAACTTCTATGCCGGCTTCCTAACCCAAAGACCAACTTCTAATCTTGACTCGCCTCGCTTTCGCTTTGGCGAAGCGGGCTTTTGAATTTTAAGTTCTAAGTTATACTTGAGCCGACGACGGGAATCGAACCCATGACCTTTCCCTTACCAAGGGAATGCTCTACCACTAAGCCACGTCGGCATTTTAACGAGAACTGCCTGTCCATCCGTAGTTTCGATTATCGGAACGAAGGAGGATCCATGCAAAATCAATATATTTTAACAATTTAAAAAATAATTTTGTTTATTAAACAGAGCAGCTTTTATGTACGTCAATGCAAACCTGGGCATAACTATCATCTCCACCAGGTTTATGTTCTGGGTCTTTATAAGGAGCTAATTTTATTTCTCCGTTTTCAAATATGTATCGAGCCGTACCTTTAGCACGTTCGGTACAAAAAGCACATTGTGTTGTCATTTGAATATTATCCCAATTTTCTCGTCTAGAGGAAGCTTCAACTAAATGATTCATTACTACAAATGGTTCTGCCTTAAAATTTCTAATTATGCCTGTTGTCACAACATCAATACCCATAAGTCTTATTCTTTCAACACACTCCTCTGCTTCTTGTGGATTATCTGTATTATCAAGATAAAGCATTGCCTCATCTATAATTAAAATAGGTCTACTTTCTATTTTTTTTCTATCCATCTCTTCAGCAATGTTTACCACAGATAATAAATTAGGGTTCGTTAATGTTGCTGATAAAGTTTTATATTTTTGCTGCTTATGAGTTGTTATTTGTTTTTCTTGTAATTTACCATGTCTAAGTCCTGATTTAGGTTGCACTGCAATTACTTGCAAACCGTTTTGTTTCGCAAGATATGCAAAATCTATAGCAGCTGTTGTTTTCCCTGAAAACATGCTCAATGAAAATAGGTTAATTACTGTTGGATTAGATGATTCAAAAATTATTCTAAAAACCTCTTGAGCTACATCTTGAGGATTTGGATCTAAAAGCTCTTCAAGTCTTCCCGCCTCATATAGCGATCTAAATCTTGGCTCTACTTGTCTATTTAAGCTTGTTCTAAGTATTTCAACTGACATAAAATTATTAGCTAAAACTATATCAGGTGACTTTGAGAAAATCCACAGGAGGTTTAAAATTTCTGCTCTATCCCTTTTTTTCCTTCTTTATTTGGATTTATAAACTCATGCTCTAATACTCTTGCACTACTGTCTAATACTAGCTTTAAAGCTGTTCCTTTTTCTAAATAATCTTCATCTCTCATAGTCGTAGGATTTGGCAATGGATTTTCTGGATGTAGGAGATGTTCTACAAGCACTCTCAAAGGATCTCCGTGACTTACAATACCTATTACTATTTTTTCTTTTTCTGCTTTTCTAAATAAAGAAAAAAATACATGAGACATTCTTTGAGATATTTCTGCTATTGTTTCTTGTTTGTCACTTCTTGGATTATTATAGACATTTCCGTCTACTTTCATTAAGTCTGAGTATGGCTCGCCTATATAGCCTTCGGATAGAGCGTCTCTTAATTTTTTAATTTGAATAATTTTTTTAACCCCTATAATTTCTGCGATAATATCAGTCGTTTGAACAGCTCTTGGATATGGACTTGTGTAAAGAACATCAATAGGCGTATTATTTTTTAATAATTTTTTCCCAAGAAGTTCAACACCCCTTCTTCCCTCAAAACTTAAATCAACATCTGGACCGTAAAGCAGCTTCCTACCATTATCATCTAAGGGATATTCAACCTCTCCATGCCTTATTAAATATACTGTAGTACTATCCATTAGTTGTTATTATACATAGACTAATCTGCTATAAGTGTTAGAAACCTGTTATGAAATTCTATCCAAGGCATCGCTGTAACTTCGCTTGATCTTTGACAGGACAAACCCTTTCTATACTGTTCATTGAGTTGAATTATATTATAGGATATTTATTAAATCAATCTATTGTCTAATTATGTTTTATAATTAAAAATGTTATTCTATCAGTAAGTTTATGATTCAAATTAAAGTTCCAGAAAAACCAAAAAGTTTAATTCCTATTAATAATCCCGATGTTAAAATAAAATCACAAGATTATGTGTGGAATAAACTAGTCTTACAATTAAAAAAAACAGTTTCTGATTTAATAAAACCTCTTGAACCTAATGAAAATATAAATATAGAAGAGCCACCAATAAATATTGATGGAGACCTTGCATTTGCTTGTTTTTCTCTTGCTAAAAAACTTAAAAAAAACCCAAACGATATTGCGTTAGATTTAGTCTCAAAACTAAACAAAATAAAAGAAGCGCTCCCCCTTATATTTAATATTTATCAAAGTGGTGCTTATGTAAATTTTGATATAAATACAGATGTTTTTGGTAAAGAGGTTCTTAATCAAATCGAACAGTTTAAAGAAAATTACGGGGATCAGAATATAGGAGATAATCAAGTAATAGTCTTTGATACTTCTTCCCCAAATATTGCAAAATTTATGAGCATAGGACACCTTAGATCTACTGTAATTGGTGAATCTCTTGCTCAAATTTATAAAAGTCTTGGGTATATGCCAATTAGAGATAGTCATCTTGGCGATTGGGGTACTCAATTTGGCATGTTAGGCGCCGCTTATGATAAATGGGGGGGCGAAATCCCAGAATTAAAAAGTGAAAATGACAGAGAAATTGTAAATGGCCTTTACAAACTATATGTAAAAATGCATATGGAAATAGAAAAGGAAAAAGAAAATAATTTAGAAGATTCGGAACTTGATAAGTCTGGAAAAATATGGTTTGAGAAACTTGAAAAAGGAGACCTAGAAGCCCAAAAGTTATGGAACTGGGCTTTAAATTTGTCTTTAAAAGAATTTCAGAAAGTTTATAATTTGATGGATGTAGATTTTGAATACATGATAGGAGAATCTCAATATGTTCCAATGGTTAAAGATATAATCAATCTTTTGCTAGAGAAAAAAATCGCAGAAAAAGATAAGTCTGGTGCGATAATCGTAAAATTTGACGAAAAAGGAGAAAATAAGCTGGTTATCCAAAAAACAGATGGCACTAGCCTTTACTCTACTAGAGATTTAGGTACTTTAATTGCAAGAAAGCAATGGTTTGATCCAAAAAAAATACTCTATTGTGTTGGTGTTGAACAAAAATCATATTTTGAACAAATTTTTAATATATATAAAAAAATTGAAGACAATCCTGCAGAACTTAAACACGTTTACTCTGGTTTAATAAAACTTCCAAGTGGTCGAATGTCAACAAGAAAAGGAAACGTTATATTTTTGGAGGAATTTTTAGAAAAAGCAATTAATTTAGCAAAAGAAAAAATTATAGAAAACAATAAAAATATATCAGAATCTGAACTTGAAAAGTTATCAAAAATTATTGGAATTGGAGCAGTTAAGTTTTTTGATTTGGGTCAAGGAAGAGAGCGAAATATAAAATTTGACTGGGAAAAAGCTTTATCGTTTGAAGGATATGGTTCTCCGTATATCCAATATGCTTACACAAGGGCTCAATCAATTCTAAAAAAAGCTTCACAGAAAAATATTGAAATTAAAGAAAATTTAGAATTCAAATTTAAATCTGAATATGAAAAAAGCCTAATTAAAGAAATCGCTAAATTTCCAGATATAATTTTAAAAGCTTCCTTAACAAATCATCCGAGCAAAGTAGCAGAATATGTCTATAATTTAGCTTCAATATTTAGTCAATTTTATAAAAATAATCCTGTTATTGAGGTTAAAGATAAAATATTACAAAACACAAGACTAAGATTAATAAGAGCAACCGCAAGCGTAATCAAGAAAGGACTTCAACTTCTATCAATAGAATCTCCAGAAAAAATGTAGCTCTTTTAATAATATTAGCCTTCATTTCTTGCAAGTTGACCTGAATCTTTTGACTTCTTAAATAGTCTCGCTCATTCTATGTTTTATAGCTTATAATTTTTCTGTGAATAAAAAGACTTCGATCATCTTGTTAATAGTTATTGGATTTATTTTATACTTCAATATTTTTTTTAACGGTTTTGTTTGGGACGATGAAGAATTTATTATTAATAATCCAGCAATACAATCAGTTTTAAATATTCCTTCGTTTTATTTAAATCAATCTAATGATATAGGGGGAGCTTCTTTTTCAAATATCTACTATCGACCGGTAACGTCAACGTTTATTACATTAATCTACAGCTTATTAGGGCCAACTCCTTTTTTCTTTCATTTATTTCAAATCTCTTTTCATATTATTAATGCAATATTGATTTATTTAGTTTTTTCATATTTCTTTAAAAAACCCAAGTCTCTTCCATTTTTCCTTGCATCAATATTTCTCGTTCATCCTGCAAATGTTGAGGCGATTGCCTGGATGTCTGCAATAGAGGTTTTATTTTTTTTATTTGGAATCGTTGGGTTTTATTTATTTCTTCAAAAGGGACTAGACAGTTTTAAAAAATCATCATTAGTGTTTCTATTTGTTTTAGCATCTTTTCTCACGAAAGAAACTGGGATAGTGTTTTTCGCGATAATATTTTTCTATTATTTATTGTTTGAAAAAAAAGGTTTTCAATATTATTTTTCGTTCACGTCCGTAATTCTTTTCCTTTATTTAATAATCCGCATAGCAACTAATAATTTATATGGTGAGGGGGGAGGAATTTTTCCAATAATGAATGTCTCTTTTTTAACAAGAATGATGACAGTCCCAAAAATAGTCTTTTATTACATTTCAATGTTTTTCTTTCCGAAAGATTTAGTTATTTCTCAGCAGTGGGTTATAAAATCTTTAGATATTAATAATTTTTGGATCCCTTTATCTTTTATGTTTTTATTTTTATTACTTTGTAGTTTTTATATTTACAAAACTAAGAATAAGGTTTTTTCTTTCTTTTTTATTTGGTTTTGTATAGGGCTTCTTCCACATTTGCAAATAATTCCTTTAAATATGACCGTTGCAGAAAGGTGGCTTTATTTTCCAATTGTTGGACTTCTTGGAATGATAGCCGTAATTATTCAGAAAGTAAAAGTAAAATTATTAATCCCAATATTTATTGTGTTATTAACCTTATTGTTTGTTCAATCGTTTATTCGAACATTTAACTGGAGAAATAATATTTCATTATTTAGTCACGATTTAAAATTCCATAAAGATGCTTTTGATTTGGAAAATAATTATGGTTACGCATTATTTAAGCTTGGAAAAATCGATGAAGCTGGCCCACATTTTATTAAATCTGTAAAACTTGAGCCTAAATGGTGGTCCAATTGGAATAATTTAGGAGCTTATTATGAACGAAAGGGAAATCTAAAAAAAGCTGAAGAATGCTATAAGCGCTCTATAGACAATTCAGATTATTATCTCGCATATAGAAATTATGCAAGTATTCTTATCAGACAGGGAAAAATTGATGATGCTAGAGAATTTCTTGAACAAAAAGCGCTCCCTAGATTTCCGCAAAATAAAGACTTGCAATATTTGTATATAAATAATTTCGAAAGCAAATAACTATTTACAAATAAGGTCTTTTATTTGTTTTTGATTAAATTTTTTACTTCTAAAATAATCTCGCCCATTATTCTATGTTTTATAACTTAAAAAGCGCCGATTGATTATTCTTAAACTATCTGATAGTATTTGCTGGCAATGGTAGAAAAAGACCCGTATCTTCCTATTGAAGGAACAAAAGGTCTCGATAAACACATTGTTCCAATTACAGGCAGTGCAAATGGACCTTTATCTAGATCTATTTGCGAAATATTAGGTCTTGATTCGCATCTTCAATATCCAGTAGAAAGATTTGCAGATGGTGAAGCAAAAATTCAGATACCTGAAAACTTAAGAAATAGAAACGTTGTAATTATACAGCCAACAAATTATCCACAAGGTGAAAATTATACAGAGATTTTTTTATTAGCAAATGACGTAAGAGTAAGCGCTGGAGAAAGAATAACAGCTGTAATTCCTTATTTTGGATATGCAAGACAAGATAGAAGAGTTCAGGCTAGAGAACCAGAGAGCGCTTCTGTTTTCGTTAAATTATTAAGAGACACTGTTGACCGTATTATTACTGTTGATTTACATTCGCTCCAAATTAAAGGAGGTTTTGGTGGCCCTTGGGATAATATTCCTGCGGCGTCTGTGCTTTTAGAAGGGGTTGTGGACATGTTAGGTTCTCAATGTACTATTATTTCTCCAGATCTTGGAGGTCAAGGAAGAGCGGCAGATTTTATGGATATAATTGACAAAGACGATATTCAGCTCGCAGTTATTTCAAAAAGGAGAGATAAAAAGACAAAAAATGAATCTTCTATATTAGGAATGTCTATGGGTGAAGTAAAAGATCGCGATTGTGTAATAATAGATGATATTATTGATACAGCAGGAACAATTGTAAATGCAGCTAATTATATCCATAGGCAAGGAGCTAAAAGTATTCAAGTAGCAGCTACACACGGTTTATTCTCAAGAAACGCATTACAATTAATAAACGATTCTCCTATAGATAGGATAGTTATTACAGATACGGTATTTCAATTACAAGACGTTCTTAATAATCCAAAAATAAAGATCGTATCTGTCGCTCCGCTTTTAGCAAGGGCTATTTTAAGTAACCACACTGGTCGGTCATTGAGCGAAGACCCCTTTATATTTCCAAAGCCTAAAATGGGTGGCTAGGTAAACAATTACGAAACTCACTAATATCTTGCTATAAGAGGAATACCGAGCCTGATTTTAGTATTTACTTTTTATTTTAAATTGGTTAGCCTATTAATAGTGAGAAATAAACCGAAACTAAAAAAAGGAAATTTTTGGTTTATTTTAATTCCTCTTCTTGCTAGTTTGGTTGTTTTTGTAATTGGTAATCGTCTTATAAAACTCCATACGTCATGTGCGAATTCACTTACGTGTAAAACTGATCTAACACTAAAAATTGATAATAATGCCATTGGTATTTTTGAAGGACATAAAGTCATTCCTCCGAAAATTTATTTAGCTCATGATAATATCAAACCTTCAATTCTTGGTGCAAATGCTCCCAGTGGAAAAAAACATATTTATATTAATCTCGCCACTCAAACACTCTATGCTTATCAGGGTAATAAACAGATTATGAAGACAGTAATCTCTTCGGGTAAATGGGGAAGAACACCTGTAGGAAATTTTAATATTTGGACAAAAGTAAGATCTACACGCATGGCTGGAGGATCAGGAGATGACGCATACGATTTACCAAACGTACCACATGTCATGTATTTTTATAATGATTTTGGGGTTCACGGAGCATATTGGCATAATAATTTTGGTCACGAGATGAGTCACGGATGTATAAATATGAGACTGATTGATGCTGAAGATCTATATTCTTGGGCAGAGGCTCCAAAGGCTAATCAAAAAGGAACATTAGTGTCTATTTGTGATGAATTTACTGCCCCAAATTTATGCATACAGAAAGGACCAATAAATTAATATGAACACAATACAATATTCTTTAAATCTGAAAACGATCATATTGTCAGTGATGGGGATTGTGACGAGCTTATCTTTAGTAATTGGTATGAAGTATTATCAATCTCAAGCTCGTGTTGTTTTGGCCACACCAATCATATTAGATAATCCTACTCCAACGAAAATTTTGGAATTAGAAACTTCACTATCGCAAATTTCATCAGATGGAACAAAAAAACTAATTATGAAAACAACCAGTAATGAGGGTGGTGTGAATAAATATGCTCTTTCTGTTTCAGATGGATCAGGTGCTAACGAACAAATTGTTTTTGAAAAAACTTTGGATATTAAAAAAAACATTACCATTCCTTTTAATACATGGTCTCCTGACAATAAATATTTTTTTATCCAAGAACATGAAGGAGAAAAAAATATTGTTTTAGCATTTAAAGCTTCAGGTGAACCGTTTAATACTGAAGAAAAGTATCTTAACGTAACCGATTTATTCGAAAAATACGATAATAAGAATAATTTAAATGAAGCGACAGGGTGGGCTTCACAAAATCTCATTATTTTTAATACAACAACGCAAGATAATATAAAGGGGCCATCTTATTGGTTTGAGGTCCCAAGCAAGGCTATTATCCCCCTGAGTATTCAATTCTAAACATAAACCTTAAAGGATAAATAATATTTGAGATTATATTAAATTTAGAAAGGCTTGCTAAAATGGGTTAAGGG
>JBDRCK010000016.1:0-3309 GCA_043821785.1 bacterium
TTTTACGTCTTTGAGTTTTGAGATAAGTGAGAGAGTATTTTTTCTTTCAGAAAAATCGCATTGAAAAAATTCAACATTTTTCAACTCTTTCTTCATTTTTTCTGCTTTAGATTTATTTTCATTAGTATTATAGACACCATAGACAAAATACCCTTCATCAACTAAAACTTTAGCTGTTGCTTTTCCCATTCCTCTTGATATTCCTGTTACAAGTATATTTTTCATATGTTTATTTTATCATATTATTCCAAAAAGTTCTAACGTCCACACCCCCTATTAAAAATAACCGCATAGATAGGCGGTTATTTTGATTGCTGGCCGTATGGGACGAACTTGGAACCTTTTCACATAATTACCAATAAGAATAAAAGGCTCCTGAGCCCATTTATTCAAGTATAACTCATTGATCTTAATTTACCATATTCTGCTCTACTTCGCTATTCTTTATATATTTTTATAATTAATAGTTGATTAAAAATATTACAAAATTATTTTTTTAATTTATCCTGCAAATTTTTATAAAATTTAAAATATTTTTGTTTTTTTAAATCCTCTTTTTTGAGTTTAATAATTTGCTTAAAAAATAATTTTTTTAACATTTCTTTTTCTGTATCTTTAAAGCGTTTTTTTTCTTTACGCATTTTGTCCTTTAATTGTTTCATAAATGGAATATTATCATCAAAACTAAATTCTAGATCGCAAAATTCTTTAAATGCTTTTCTTAAAAAAGTTTTATCAAATAGATCTTCTACTTCAGAATCCTTTTCCGTGTTTAAAATATCATTTATTTCAAAAACATTTTTTTTATTATAGTTTGAAAGATCTAAAATTTTTATTTTTTCAGTTTTCCCAGTATCATCAGAATCAACTAAAACAAATCCTTTTATTAATTTTGTGTTAAAAAATTTAGTATATTTTATAATATTTTGACAACCATCCGTAGAGATTGTCGATATATTCACGGGACTTAAATCTCTCTTGAATTTTTTTGTATACAAATCAAAAATATCTCTATCTATCTTCCCTTCAAGTAATAAAACTTTATTACTTATATGTTCTAAGATAGATGTACCTAATGCTTCGTATAAAACTTCTTCTTTATATGGGTTGTCTTTTTCAATCTGAGAAACAGTAGTTATACCTTTGTCTTTTTTAACGCTAAAATGTCTATCTAAATTACTTTTATCAACCATAAAGATAGAGTGTGTAGCAAAAAAGACAACGTTATTTTTTGCTATATTTAAAAGTTCATTCTGTAAGTATTTTTCTCCACTCGGATGCAAATGGATTTCTGGTTCATCTATTAAAATTATTTTGTTTTTTAGATCTGCAATCTTATTTTCAATAGACAAATTCAACATTATTGAAACAAAATGTCGGAAACCATCGCTTCGTTGATCGACCTCATACTGAGGAATTAAATTATCTTTATCATTCACCAAAAAAGATAATTTCATATTATCTATTCTTATTCTTACATCAATCTTATGTTCAGGCCAAACCTTGTTAATATATGATGTAATCACATCACCAAGCTTTCTTTGTAACGATTCTGTTTTTCTTGGACTTCCAGTTACAAATTCAATTTTTTCCTTAATATTTTCTACGTCAGCTATTTTAAATATGTTTTTTAAAGGAATAGAAATATCGTAATTGTTTTTAAATTCATTTAAATCAATTTCCTTATTGATTAAATATTTCGACTCATATTTCCAAAAAATCATCTTTGGTGTATTGTGATCAAAAATATCAAAAAAAGTATTTTCCAAATATGTTTCGAGCTTGCCTTTATCTAAAATATTCGTTGAATTATCTTCTTCGTTTTCCACAGTATTCTCTTTTGTTTTGAGTTCAATTTTGTCATCGTTTATTATATATTGTTCAAATTTCTTTTTATTATCTTTTATATATATATGAAAATAATCATTTCGATCATTATTTTTATCTATATTCACTTTTCTTTCAATCTTCTCGATTTTTATCCCTTGGACCAAAGATTTCTCTAATCCCTTTTCTATAAATTGTTTTTTGTAAAAATCGGAATCTATAATCATTAATTCAAAAATTAATAAGATATCCTCGCCGTATAAATCTATGTTGCAATCAAGATCATAATTTACCTCTTTATTCTTATCAATAATTGAAATAGCATCCAGAATAACGCTTTTACCACTTTCATTTATACCTAATAGAATATAACAACTTTTATGACCTATTTTTTTAATATCAAAAAACACAGGATCTTTGATACTTCTAAAATTTTCGATTGTAATTTTTTTTAAAAACATATTTATATCATATAGTAAAAAATAAACAGCTTAATCACGTTCTCTGGTCTGCTCCGATACTGCACTGACTCATGCTGGTTATATGGGACTCTATTGAAACTATTTTACATAATTACCAACAAGAATAAAAGACTCCTAGCCCTATTTTATACGGAATTTTTATCATATTCTACTTCCTCAAGTCCTTTCTCACTTACCTTAAAGAACATTAGATTAGCAGCATTTTTGTTCTCATTGTACATTGCCTGTGCCGCTTCTCTCGTCATTTCTTCAGAAGCTACTACCATAAGGATTCTTCCTTTTATACCAAGCTTACGAAGTCTTTGCTTATAACGATAGATAAGATATTTTAAGTTCTCAAAACTACGACCGGTAATATACTTAATCTCAACTACAAGTCCAATTTTTCTGTTTTTTCTTCTTATCACACCATCGACGATAAGCGGTTTCTCATTACTAGTATTACTAGAGATTCTCATGTGAGGTTCAAAATTATCACCAAGTTCGTTTTGTAAAATAGGCATCAAACGCTGTTCTACCCACTTAATTTTATGTGCTCTCTCGAGTACTCGTTCATTAGTTGTATTTATAGTGCGTTTTTCCTCTCTTCCTGCAGATTCAACTTCTATTTCTATGTCAGCAACTTCCTGTTCTCGCTTTTCATCTACTTCTTCATCTGATGCCCTAGCCAATAATGCGTCAACAGTATCGGCAACTTTATCTCCCCTAGTTCTCATAACAGCCGCCAAAAATTTCATAAAATCTTCGCTTGCAATAATCAAACCACCAACGAAAATGGAAAGACTAATAGCCCAAGGGTTTTCTGATATTAGTGCTATTACAAAAACAACAATTCCTCCAAATATTTTTTGATACTTGTCGTCTTTAGTATCCCCATTAAGAATAATCTTTCCCAAAACTACAGTAGAAAAGAAGAGTAACGTGATAATTGTTATTTCTAACATTGACATAGATATTGCATAATTAAGCTAATCAGGTTATTTGAATTTCTCACTGACTT
>JBDRCK010000017.1:0-21491 GCA_043821785.1 bacterium
GCAATCTCTTGCGAAAATGGAGCCATAAACATTTCTGTTATTCTAAGTGCGTCTGCACCAAATTCTGAAATTATATCGTCTGGATTGATAATGTTTCCAAATGACTTACTCATTTTTCTTTTATCTTCAGCAATAACCAATCCTACATTTCTAAGTCTAAGGAAAGGTTCTTTAATATCTACAAGTTTAAGGCGATATAGAGCTTTAATCCAAAAACGTGAATATAGTAAATGAAGTACAGCATGTTCTGCTCCACCTAAGTACCAATCAACCGGAAGCCAATCAAGAATTAAAGCCCTAAATTTTAAATTCCAAGCTCCAAATAAATTTAAATTTTTAAATTCTAAACGTTTAGAATTTTTTGCTTGAGTTTTATAATTTATTTGTGGTTTGTCATTTGTCATTTGTAATTTACTTTTTTCCTGGTTCCATGAAGGAAAAGCTAGGAAATACCAACAGCTTCCTGCCCAGTTTGGCATTGTATCAGATTCTCTTTTTGCAGGATTTTTGCAATTTGGACATATTGTTTGCATCCAATCTTTTGCATTTGAAAGAGGAGACTCTCCAAAAGCTCCTGGTTCGTATGATTCTAAGTGCGGAAGTTTCAATGGTAATTCTTTTTCGCTGATTGGGAACCACCCATAAAGCATTTCTTGCATATCTTGATCTAAGTTATGAACTAATTTTTGCTTATTTTCGCTATTAATATCCCACCAAAGTATTTTTGCATCAGCACACTTTTGACAAAATATCATAGGAATTGGCTCCCCCCAATATCTTTGTCTTGAAAAAATCCAATTGCGAAGTTTATATTGAACATTTTTCTTTCCAAATCCTCTTTCTTCTATCTTTTTTGAAATTAAATCTCTGAAAAATTTTGTTTCAATTTTTTTTTCAAAAAAGCTATCATCATTTATAAAATTTTCTATATCCTTATTTTTTAGCAAATATCCCTCATCAACATAAGGTTCGTCATAATTTTCACGTTCAACAACCTTCTCGATTAATAAACCGTACTTTTTAGCAAATTCAAAATCCCTTTTATCCCCATCTGGTACAAACATAACTGCTCCATATCCATGCCAACCTACAACATAATCTGCAATCCAAATAGGAACCTTTTTTTGGTTTACAGGATTTTCTGCATAAAGTCCTGAGAAAATACCTGTTTTATTTTTTTCTAAGTCTGTTCTTGCCAGATCAGATTTCTTTTTTGCATCTTCGGCATATTTTTTTATCTTATTTCTATCTACTTCAATATCGATTTCTTTGTTATTTAGTATCTCTTCAACTAATCTATGTTCTGGAGCAATAATAATTCCTGTTGCTCCAAAAATCGTATCCTGCCTTGTAGTAAAAACCTTAATTCTTTTTACTTCTAACTTATTACTTATTACTTTAAAATCTATATCCATCCCTTCTGATCGACCTATCCAGTTTTTTTGCATTTTTTTAATACCATCAGGCCAATCTAAACCGTCTAAATCTTTTAGCAAATCATTTGCATATAGATTAATTCTAAAAATCCATTGAGGAAGTGTTTTGCGAGTAATCTCATTACCACATCTTTCATGTTTACCATTTGCTAATACTTCTTCTTCAGCAAGTCCTGTCTTACAATATTCACAATAATATACAGGTGTTGTTTTTTTATACAAAAGTCCTGACTTAAAAAACTGAATAAATAGCCATTGTGTCCATTTATAATAATTAGGATCTGTTGTAGAAAACTCTCTATCCCAATCATAAGAAAATCCAAGGTTTTTCATTTGCTTTTTAAACACTTCGATATTTTTTGGGACCATATCAATTGGATTCTTTTTAGCTTTTATTGCAACGTTTTCTGCTGGAAGACCAAATGCATCCCAACCCATAGGATGAAGCACGTTTTTACCTTTTAATCTAAAAAAACGCGCCAAAACATCTGATGCTGTATAAATTCTTACGTGACCAACATGAAGTCCGCTACCTGATGGATACGGAAACATATCTAGTATGTATGATTTATCTTTTTTTTCAGAAGTACGATAAATCTTGTCTTTTTCCCATTTTCTAATCCATTTTTCTTCAAAATTTTTAGGAAGATACTTGCTTTTCATAAACTAAATCCCATTTTTTCTTTTACTTCATCAATTGTTTTTTTTGCTATTACTTGTGCTTTATTTGCACCCTGTTGAATAACTTCATTTATATATTTATCGTTTTTAAGAAGTTCGTTCCTTTTATTTTGAAATGAGGCTAATTCATCATAAATTGATTTTGAAAGAGCTATTTTTATATCGTTATATTTTAAACCTTGATCTTCATAATCTTTTTCTGTTTTTGATTTTATATCTTTACCCTGAAAAAGTTCAATTAGTTTAAAAATTGTCATTACTCCAGCGTTTGCTTTTGGCAAGCTCCCTTTTCCTGAATCTGTGGGTATTTTAGCTATTTTTTTCTCTATTTCTTCAAGAGAATCAGTTAAATTAATGTAACTTCCCTCAACTGATTTGCTCATTTTCCCTTCTCCTGTTAAAGATGGAATATATTCTCCTTCACTTATATATCGTATAGGTTCTGGAAAATCAGTTCTGTATTTATTATTCATCTTTCTAGCTATCTCTCTCACAATCTCTAAATGAGGTTCTTGATCAATTCCTACGGGTACTAATCCTGCTTTATATAACAGGATATCTGACGCCATTAAAATCGGGTAGTTTAAAAGCGCCATTGTATTATCTTTTGGATATTGTTTTATTTTATCTTTATATGTTGGTAAATGTTGCATTCTTGAAATAGTAACTACTGTAGACAAATAAAAGGCTAACTCTGCATGCTCTTTAATATCTGATTGATAAAAAATCATGCTTTTTTTAGAATCAAGACCAGCGGCTAAATAATCAATAACAATTTCTCTTCTATTTTTTCTTAGTTTTTCAACCTCATAAGGAGTAGTGATTGTATGTAAATCTGCAATCATATATAGGGTCTCGTATTTATTTTCCTCTTGAAGTTCTAACATACCTTTAATTGCTCCAAAATAATTTCCAATATGCAGTCTTCCTGTTGCTCTAATACCAGACAAAACTCTTTTCTTGACCATATATGGCTAATAATACGATATAATTTTTAATATGACAACTGGGGAAAAGCTTGAACTACTTAAAAGTGTTGGTGAAGAAATAATAACTGAAAATGAACTCAAAGATCTTCTTTCTTCTGATGAAAAACTGATTTCTTATGATGGTTTTGAACCTTCAGGGCAAATGCATATAGGGCAAGGTATTTTACGAACCATAAATATTAATAAGCTTATAAAGGCAGGAATAAAATTCAAAATGTTAGTGGCAGATTGGCATGCTTTTGCTAATAAAAAAATGTGTGGGGATCTTGAAAAAATAAAAACCGTAGGAAAATATTTTATTGAAGTTTGGAAAGCAGCTGGTCTTGATATGGAAAACGTTGAATTCGTATGGGCATCTGATCTTGTTAAAGATACAGACTATTGGAAACTTGTCCTTCAAATAGCAACTACAAATTCACTTAGACGGTTTATTAGAACCGCTGAAATTATGGGTCGAGAAGAATCTCTAGACTTATCTGCTGCACAAATAATTTATTCGTGTATGCAAACAGCTGATATTTTCACACTTGGAGCAAAAATAACTCAACTTGGGAGTGATCAGCGAAAAATAAATGTTTTAGCTCGAGAAATTGGACCACAACTAGGATTCTGGAAGCCGGTAATTATAAGCCACCATATGATTTTAGGTCTTGGTAAACCTCCAGAATCAAAAGATACTATTAAAAAAGTTGCAAAATTAAAAATGTCAAAATCAAAACCTGATAGTGCGATTTTTATGACTGATACAAAAACAGAGGTTGAAGAAAAAATAAGCAAAGCATGGTGTCCTATAGGTGAAACTGAACAAAATCCTATTCTTGAATATTTTAAATATATTGTCTTTGAAAAATTCGATGAAATTTCAATAAAAAGATCTGAAAAATTTGGTGGAGAAATTAGTATTTCATCTTTTAATAAACTTAAAGAACAATATGAAGAAAAAAAAATCCACCCAGAAGACCTTAAAATTACATTATCTTCATATATAAATGAAATTCTTGACCCAATAAGAATTCATTTTGAAAAAAATCCATATGCTAAATCTTTACTTAAAGAAGTAAAAAGCTTTAAGGTCACAAGATAAATAATATATAATACTGTAGTTATGAAAATATCCGAACTAATAGAAAAAAATTTCCTAATAGCTAAATTTGCAAAAAAAGCTTCAAACAATTTTGGTGGCAAAAAAAACAAACCTATGATTACTATTTCTCGAGAATTTGGTTCTGGAGGAAGTATAATTGCAGAAAAAGTAGCTAAAAAATTAGGCAAAACATGGAAAGCTTATCATTCTGAAATAGTTGATAAAATAGCAAAAACGTCACGTCTTGAAAAAAAGGTTATCGATGAGATAGATGAAGGTGATATTCCAATTATAAATCAAATAATTGGAGATTTTTTCGGGAAAAAATATGTAAATTTGAGTAGTTATTCAAAACACTTAGTAAAAATCATCACCTCAATTGCTTTTAAAGGATATGCTGTAATTGTTGGCAGGGGAGGTAATTTTCTATTACCTGATTCATTAAAAGTAAGAATAATTTCAAATATGGAAGATCGTGTAAAAACAATTATGCAGTATAAAAAAGTAAAAAGAGATATGGCAATAGAAATGATCGAAGCTTCTGATAAAAAAAGAGCAGAATTCACAAAACAACTATATAATCATTCAAATAGAAATGCATATCACTTCGATCTTGTAATAAAAACCGGTGGGATTCTAGATGAAGATGATATCGTAGATACAATAGTCCATTTGACTAAAAGAAAGTTTAATCTCTAAAGGTTATATTTTTATAATATCTAATCTAATAGAAGGAGACATTGTTGAAGCTATAAAAACTTCCTGAATATTGCTTTTTCCAACCGATTCTAAAAACGCCTTTATGTTTTCTTCGATTTTCTTATCTTCCAAAGAAAGTTTAGCAACTTGTTGATGTATTAAGGGTTGTTTTAATTCTGATTTCCATTTTAAAACCCCGCTTTTAAATTTTTTAGCTACTTCTTCTGGTTTTTCTGAAATTGTTCCAGATTTAGGATTTGGCATAAGGCCTTTTGGTCCAAGAATTTTAGCGAATTTTACAATTTTTGGCATAAAAGAAGGGTGTGTAATTAACACATCAAGGTCAATTTTACCTTTTTCCAATTCAATAAGTAATTTATCATCAACTATTCCCACCTTAAGCTCTTTACCTATTGAATGGGGCATTTTAACCTCTCCTTTTTGACCTTCTTTTAATATTTTTATGTGAAGCTCTATAGATTCGTCAAATTTAGCATATTTTATTTTCTTAATTAACTTTATCGCTTCAAGTAGAGTGACTCCAATTTTGCTAGTATCTTTTTTAGCGACTAAATAATTTTTTCCTCTTTTTTTAGATGAAGGTGCTGTTTTAATCTTTTTTTTAGTTTTATCTACCTCTTCTTTATTTGCTAATTTAATAGGTTCTTTAACTTTTTCTTGTTTTTTTTCTTTTTTTTGTTCAACAACTTTTGCATCGGGCTTTTTTTTATCTAGTTTTTTTTCTTGAGCTCTTTCTTTTTGCTCTTTTTTTTCTTTTTTTTCGACTTCCTCTATACCGATAAATCTCGTTCTTACTTTTCCCATATTAAGTTTATTTAACTCTTTCAACTTCTATTCCCATAGAGCGGGCAGTACCTTCAACAATTTTAATAGCTGCTTCTATATTGTTTGCATTTAAATCATCCATTTTTTCTTTTGCTATAGTTTCTACTTGTTGTTTTGTTAATTTCCCGATTTTCTCTGTTAACGCATTACTTGATCCTTTTCCAATGCCGGCTATTTTTTTAATAGATTCTGCGACAGGAGGTAATTTTGTTATAAATGTAAAGGACCTATCTTCATAAACTGTTATAACTACCGGAATAACCTGACCTTTTTGTTTTTCTGTTCTAGAATTATATTCCTTTATAAAATCCATAATTGGAATTCCATGTTGACCTAAAGCTGGCCCTACAGGAGGAGCTGGTGTTGCTTCACCTGCTGGAAGATTTAATTTTATTTTTGTTTTAATTTTTTTTGCCATAATTCGTCTAAATCTTAAATAATAAATCCCAAATCACAAATAAGTTTTAAATCTTAAATCGAAAATTTAAAACTTGGAATTTTATATTTATTTGTCATTTGTAATTTTAAATTTGTAATTTCACCTTATAATTTTGCTACTTGTAAGAAGTCAAGTTCTACAGGAGTTTCTCTATCAAAAATAGATACTAAAACTCGTACTTTTCCTTTTTCTTCATCTATTCCATCAATTGTTCCCAAAAAGTCTGCAAATGGACCATCTTTTATCTTCACCGCTTCTCCTATAGAGAATTTTGTTTTAAATTTAGGTTGTTCTTGTTGAACAAATTTCATTATTGCATCAACTTCTTTTTCTGAAATTGGAGTTGGTTTAACTCCTGCGCCTACAAATCCTGTTATTCCTTCAGTAGTTTTAACTACAAGCCAAGTTTCATCATCCATAATCATCTTTACAAGAATATAACCAGGAAAAACTTTTTCTTTAATTGTTGTTTTTTTACCTTTTTTTACTATTACGTTTTCTCTCATTGGAACAACAATGTCGAAAATTTTCTCTTCAACTCCTAAACTTGTTACTCTTTGTTCTAATGCTTGTTTTGCTTTTGATTCATAACCGGTTTTAACGTGTATGACATACCATTTTGACCCAGTAGTGTCTTTACCCTGAAAACTATTTTTATCAACAATCTCTTCCTGAACAGGCTCTTGAATAGTTTCGTTTTTTATTTCTTCCTGATTATCCTCATCTATCATATTTATTTTGTTAAAAATTCTAATATTTTTGCCAAAACTACATCTAGTATTCCCACGTAAAAAGCCATTAATAGAGATATTATTATAACTATAAGCGATAACTTTATAACTTCATTTTTAGAAGGCCATGTAACCTTTTTAAGCTCATCTAATACTCCATTAAAGTAACCTTTTTTAATGTCTTGCTGGCTAACCATCTTTCTATTTTAGCATAAAAAGCTCAAATTACTCCTGCTTTTTAGTTTTTTGTGCTTTAATAATAAAAAGAGAGACTAATACAATTGTAACAAGTCCTATTAAGAATTTTAAAGGCAGGGCGATGAATTCAACGGTCGAATAAATGTTTGGTGCTCCCTCTCCAAAGCTTAATGTGGTTGATAAATCATATTTACCAAGAAAAAAACCTGATATCAACAAAGAAGCGCTCTTTCCACAATAAAACGACTTTCTTCCTTGATCACAATTTATTTCAGCTGATGGTGATGCGGATAATTGCCTTTGACTTTCTGATAATATGCTTTGAGAAATAACATTATAGACTGCTTTTTCTCCAAAATTACCCCTTAACACTATATCCCCATTTGGTTTAATTAAATTCTTTCCCTTATTTTCTGCAATTAATACCACAGGAATAATATCTCCACTATCAAAAATGCGATATTTCTTTCCAAAAAAATCTATTTTAAATCTAGAAAAAACGTCAAATATAGCTATTTTCCCCTTAACATCAATCCTTCCACTATTGGTTACAGTAATCAATATATTTGATCCAATTTTACCTTTTGCACGAGAAGAAGACAGCCCTTCTATAGCGGGATTGGGAACTGTTTCCGTAATAAATGTGTAATAATAATCTCCCTCTGGGGCTCCTTCAGGAATCCTTATTCTAAGTAATAACTGTTGTTTATCTTTTGAATTTAAAAAGTAAGATTGATTTAAAGAAATATTTGAATTATCAAGACTAAATCTTACAGGACCTTCAAACTCATCTTTAATTTCAATTTCTCCTTTATTTCCTTTTGGACTAAATGATAAAACATTAGTTTTTAAAGTTGTGGGATCCCCAAAGTTTTGAATTGTGTATGCAATAAGAATAGATTTTCCTGGTTTTATAACAACTTCAAGATGAGGTGGTGTTATTGAAAGTCCTATTTGTTGAGCAAAGATTGATTTTGAAAACATAATTACGATAAAAAGAACAAGAAAAATCTTTACAGCTTTATTCTGTTGCAAGAAGCTCAATATCGAATTTTTAATTCGCAAAGGAGCCCTTCCTCGATTTCTCGAGGTTCCCCGCTCATAAAAATTGATATCTTCGCTTCTTTTGACTTTTAACATATTCTTCTTACTTTTTTATTTTTACCTTATCAATAACTTGGTGTTGCAGTGAAATTTATAATACTCCTATAGGTTCCAGCGGGTTGTAAATTTGATATATTTGCTTTAAAGGTCACCGTTGATTGTCTACTTCTCCCAACATTTGAACTTGTCATTAAAACTTGAGGAGAATCTGCTGAGCTTCTGTCTGGAAAAGGTCTAAAATAAGTTGAATCTGTAAAATCAGCAGAAATATCGTTTCCTGCCATATTATATCCAAAACCATATTTTGTACTTGAAGTCCAAGGTTTGGCTGTATTTATAGTACATGTATTTGCTCCACCGTCACAGCTCGTATCTGTAATTGAATTTGTTCCGTCAAAGGTTTGAAGTGGAGTTTCTTCAATCCCAGTTACCTGATACTGACCTGCTCCACCAAAAGATACAGTAAGAGTTGTTGTTTGAGTTGAAGGAGTATCAACTGCTAATGTACCAAAATTAATGCTTGTATCTGAAATTGAAAAAGAAAATGGAATAATTGAATTTATATATTGAAAACCTGCTTTAACAATATATCCATCTGATTGGAATTTTTCAGCAAAACTTTGTCCCACACTAATTGACAGATCGTAAGTATCAGATTGAACATTTTCCCCTCCTATATTTATATTTCCAAATTGGATTTTAAAATTATCAGATTCAAAATTATCTGAAAAAACGGCTTTCTGGCTAATCAAAAATATAGCCGCACATAAAATCAATATTATTTTGTAATTTACTTTTTTCATTAATCAACTATTGCTCTCTATTTCGTCAAATTTTTCAAGAAGCTTTTCAATTTCAGATGTAGAATTTTTTATTTCTGAAAGTTCATGATCGCCCATAAAATTTTCTAAAGAATTTTTTATATTATTGATATGATTTTTTAAAACTAAAGCGTGAAATAAAAATGTATCTTTTTTTATATTTTGATTTTTATTTTTTAAAAGCTCATTTTTTATATGTTCTTTACCCATATATAGGGCAAATGGTGTTAGAAAAACTAGTCCGAATATTGGAAGTAATGAATTAACACTTTGTTGTTGTGGAAGAAATAGTATAAAAAAAATCACACATGCTAAAGTCGTAATAATAGATATTACAGGTTCCAAAATAAGCGATAATGAAAACATAAGAAAATAAATAAGAAAGAAAAATTGCGAAGAAGGTCCACCTGTTGTATTAATAATTATTAAAATAATTAAAGTAAATATAACTGATTCTAAAAGTCTAGATAGTCTTAAAAATTTCTTACTTGTAAAAAGAATAATAAACAAAGCTGCTATTATTTGTAAATCAAATTGAGCTATAGAGGTTTTTGGGAAAACAAATGCGATAGCAATGGTTGCTATCATTATCAATGAATGGACGATCTCCTTAGTTTTATCTTGCATATATTAAATATACCCTTTTAAAAAACATTATTCACTATTTAATTAACAAATTAGTAAGTAAAAAATTGCGTATCAGGTTATTAAAATATTGCAATTCTGTTTAAAATAAGTTTAACTTACTACAAAAGTCTAATTCCTAACTTTTGTAGACTATAATCCGTTGACGATTATACGTTCTTATTTAATTATTATCTTAATGTTTTCAGATCTATTGAAGATAATAAAATCATTTAAAAAATATAGGGTTGAGTCTACTTTAATTGTTCTTTCAATATTTATTACATTAATCTCTCTTTTTATGCTTCTTGCGGGCTCTCAAGAGCAAAATAATAATATTTCTGTTAAGGCAAATCAAGAATCCAAAACTAATTCTGAAGAGATAAAAACAATACAAAATATAATTGTAGATGTTTCTGGCGCTATTAATAGGCCGGGAATATATGAATTAAATAATGGATCAAGAATAAATGATGCTATACAAATGGCAGGAGGTTTGTCATACGAAGCTGATAAGAAATATTTTTATAGAAATTACAACCTTTCCTCATATGTCTATGACCAAGAAAAACTATATATCCCTTACTATTGGGAAATTACCTCTGGTATATTTATAGAAAATCCAAGAATTTTGAATTATCTTTCTGCTATCCCTACAATACAAAGTGTCGAGCCTACAGAATTAATTGAAAAAATAAATATTAACGAAGCTACAATTGATGAACTCGATGAACTTCCTGGAATAGGAGCTATCACTGCACAAAAAATAATTCAAAACCGGCCTTATAGTGCTATAAATGATTTACTTTCTAAAAAAATTGTAAATAGTGGTGTTTTTGAAAATATCAAATCAGAGATAAGTATAAATTAATGATAACCCCTTCTTTTTTTACTAACGTTATTAATTCTTATTTACCAGAACCACATGCTTCTTTGTTAAATGGGATACTTTTTGGAGTTCAGTTAAAAACTTCACAAAGTTTCTTTCAAGAATTAAAAATAGTCGGATTACTTCATATAGTCGTTTTATCAGGTATAAATATTACTTTATTAGCATCGATTATTGCTTCATTTACAGGTTTTTTAAATAAAAAAGTGTCTTTAATTATAACTATTACTAGTATTGTTCTCTTTGTATTTTTTGTCGGACCAGAACCCCCTATTGTAAGAGCTGCAATTATGGGAAGTCTTTCTCTTATAGCTATAATTTTTGGACGACAAAAAAGTTCTCTATATCTTTTATTTCTATCAGGATTAGTAGTCGCTCTTTTTAGACCTTTATGGATAAAAAGTGTATCTTTTCAACTATCATATGGAGCGACTCTTGGAATAATTCTATTTGGAAAAGTTAAATTAAAGGGAAGAGAAATCTCAAGTCACTTTATTTATGAAATTACTAAAGAAATTAAGCCTTCAATTGCTGCCCAAATATTTACAGTTCCTATCATTTTTTTATATTTTAAACAAATTTCCCTGATCGCTCCTATCTCAAATTTACTTGTATCCCCTATTATTTCACCACTTATGGTATTTGGATTTATAACTGCAATTTTAGGAAAGATAAATTTTTACCTAGGTTTAATTCCAAGCTATATCTGTTATGGACTACTAAGTTATGTTGTTTTTGTAATCGATTTTTTATCAAAGCTACCCTTTGTTTTCCTAGATTTTAAATAACGACTTTTGGTAACGATCGTGTATAAAAATGATTATTTATAAATATGAAAAAAATTAGATTAACCGACATTCTCTTATTAAGCGTTGCGGGTATTTTAGATATTTTTCAAGAATTTAAAGATCCTGGTGATTTAATATCTAATTATTATCAAAATTTCTATGGATTTGTCCCTCAAAGGTGGAAAAAAACAAATTACACATCTCTTGTATCACATATGGTGCAGAGTAAAAAAATCATAAAAATAAAAAAATATAAAAAATATACCTATAAAATTACAACAAAAGGACAAAATCATTTAGAAAAAAAACT
The DNA here is from genome assembly GCA_043821785.1 of bacterium. Taxonomy (GTDB): domain Bacteria; phylum Patescibacteriota; class Microgenomatia; order UBA1406; family GWC2-37-13; genus JBBEDP01. The sequence continues at coordinate 11,640 of JBDRCK010000017.1, forward strand.
CTCCTCACTTAAATTTTATGGAGAAAAATGGGACAAAAAGTGGAGAATAATGATTTTTGATATTGAAGAGATTAATAGAGGTTTAAGAGACTTGCTTCGAAAGAAAATAAAAGAATTTGGATTTGGATACCTTCAAAAATCTGTGTGGATTTCCCCTTATAATGTTTTTCCTAAAATAAAAAAATTTATTCATGACAATAAGCTTGAGAATAATATAATTCTTTTTGAATCTGAAAAATTAAGCCTAAATAACGAAAAAATTGTTAAAATTGTTTGGCCAATTAAAGAAATTGAAGAAAGGTATTGCGCAATTTATGAGCAGCTCCTGATTATAAAACAAAGATTAAAAAACCAAGAAAAAATTACTACTCTAAGAATTTCATTTAATAACTCTTATAGAAAACTTGCGTATTTGTTATTTGAAGATCCTCATCTCCCATATAAACTGCTTCCTATAACTTGGCCCTATTTTAAAACTATAAAACTTGCAAAAAAATTAAAAGTTAAATTTATAAGAACTTTTGGTAACGATCGCGTATAAAAGTCGTTATTTTTATGGAGGAAAATATAACTTCTAAAAAAAGCATTGTTTTAGCTGTTTTATTTGCTGGTTTGATAATTGGTTTTTCAGTAATAAAATCAATCTATAATTCTGAAACTTTTATAGTTTTTTGTGATGTTGGTCAAGGAGATGGGGCGTATATTCGAATACATAATAAAATAGATGTATTAGTTGACGCTGGTCCGGATAGAAAAATACTGCAATGTATAGGTAAATATATGCCTTTTTTTGATAAAAATATTGAACTCGCCTTTATATCTCATCCACAAAAAGATCATTTCGGAGGTTATGAGTATATTTTGGATAGATATTCAATAAGTCTTCTAATATTAAATCCTCTAAACAATAAAACAACTTCTTACCAAAATTTGTTAAAAAAACTTGATCAAAAAAATATTAAATTAAAAAGCTTATATACTCATGACATAATTGACTTAAACGAAGCTAAGATTAACGTATTATGGCCTACAAAATCGTATTTAGAAAAAAATACATATAAGACTACTCGCTTAAATAATGGATTTGAAATTAAAGATGTATTTGTAAATTTAAATAAGTTTTCCTATGTTCTTAATTTTAAGATAAATAATAAATCGGTTTTATTTACTAGTGATATAGGTAAAGAAATATCAAATAAAATTTCAAGTGCAATTGATAAAGTTTATATATTAAAAGTTCCTCATCATGGATCAAAAAATGGAGCAACAAAAAAATTTATCGAAAAATTATCACCCTATGTGTCTATAATCAGTGTGGGTAAAAATAATTCGTACGGTCATCCTAATAAAGAAATATTAGACTATCTTAATAGTATAAATTCAATAACCAAACGAACGGATTTAAATGGAGATATTATAATTAAACTCTAATTTCTAATTCCTAAATCCGAAACAATTTCAAAATACAAAATTTTAAGCTCAAAAATGTTTTTTTGAACATTTTTATTTAGAATATTTGAGTTTGTTTAGAGATTAGAGGTTAGAGTTTGGAATTTTCGAACTTTAGTTCGACAGTAGTATCCCACGAATTTCTTTAAAAATGTTGAATGCTTCATTTCCAATCCAATTTTCTCCAAGTAAACTTTTTGGTAGACCTGGATCGTTTTTTAAAATTGAAACATATTCATTTATCACATTTTTAAGTTTAGTCTCTTTAAGTTCTTCTTTTGATAAAATCATATGCCATTTTTTAAATAATTCTCTATATTTTTTTTCCAATATTTCTTTTCCCCAAACCTTTTCAATTAAAACTTGCTTGTCTCCAAAAACATAATCAGATTCAAATGCTTGGACATATTTTTCCTCTTCTCTTCCGCCTACTAACTCTCTTAAATCATCAATAATTGGATGTGGGGTCAGCCAAAACGACCTATGCCAAGGACCCAATCCCCAACCGGCTACATGTCTTCTTAATTTATCTCTTAATTCTCTTTTTTTCTCTGGGATTTCATAAGATAAGATTCTCCATTTACCATCCCATTCTTCTTTTAGAAACCTAAAAAAAGGAAATGTTAAAACCAGCTCTTTAAATCCTTTATCGGTTAATTTATAACTTGGTATTGTGTTACTATCCTCAATTTTTTCAATTAATTCTTCTCGAATTAATGATGAAAGCGTTGCTTTTGTTTTTTGATTTAATGTAATGTCAAATATTTTTTGTATCTTTTCAGTAAAAGTTATTGGATTAAATGTTAAATCTGAAAGCAAAGCAATAGCAGTTAAAATTTTCGTTCGTCTTTCTTTAATACCCATTAAGGTAAGAATACTACAGACACTATTTTATTGTCAACCCCGATTTAATCACAATTAATATTAGATATGTATATACATTAAATAAAAAAATAAGCTTAAGAATGAATTTGACAATCGTTTTTATTTTAGCTATATTTGTTTATATATACATAGATAAGAATATATAATGAAAAAAGTAAAAAAAGATCTTAAAAAAAAGCTCAATATTTATAAATTAGTACTTTTATTTTTTATAGTCTCACAAATTTCAATAGTATTATTAAAATTTCCTAAGGTTGTTGATACTGCCGCTTTAACAAGCGCATCCGCAACATTAAGTAATTCTAGATTTTCATATAGGGCAGGGGTTGCAACTGGAACATCAGGAAGCTCCACGGTTGATATAGACGGATCAGGATTTTCAGATAATAATACCAATCATCTTTTCCCAAACGATGTAGTATGTTTTGCAGATTCTGCGTTTCAAGGATGTTCACAACAAAAAACATATACTATTAATTCTATTGTTGATACAGACACCATGCAGTTATCTGCTAATCTTACCGCTAGTCTTGGTGCAAATGACCTTGCTATTGCAACGCAGTCTGGATCATTAACGCTTGCCTTTACAACAGCAACAGAAATCCCATCAGGTGGAGATATTTTAATAACTATTCCAATGGCAGATAGTCTTGATGGAAATGATGGTTTTCCTGATTCAGCAGCAACAGCAGCTTTAGGAGGATTCGATTTGAACGGAATAGCAGCGGCAGATATTGCGACAACCGGCTGTACGGACGGAAACTGGAATACAACAGAAACAATAGCAGAAGGAAGTGGCTCAACAGATCATACCGTTAGAGTTGATCGACAAACAACTTCTTGTGCCGCATCATCAGCTATTACAGTTACAATAGATTCCGCACCAGGACTTATTAATCCAGCGCCTAAAACAGGATCACATACACAAGGTGTATCTGATCCTTATACTATAAATGTCCGAACGCGAGATGGGTCAGACAATACTCTTGATAATGTTGATGTCGTAGTGACTCCTGTTGAAGGAGTATTGGTTTCTGCCACTGTTGATGAAACAATGACATTTACTGTTGCTGGTGTTGCGTCAAGTCAATCAACATGTGGTCAAACAACAAGTATAACAACAACAGCAACCTCTATTCCATGGAGCACTATCGCAGCTACAAATACTTTTTATTATGGATCACAACAGCTTACAGCATCTACAAACGCAGATGGTGGCTATGCTGTAAAGATTGAAGAAAACGATCAAATGGGAAAAGACGGTATAACATGTACAGGAGCTTCTGCTGGTGAAGCAGAAAATTGTGTTAAAGATACGGTTTGTGATGGTGCATGTACACAATCTTCATCTGCAGAATGGACTACTGCAACAAATAATGGGCTTGGTTTTTCTATGGCAAATCAAACAGGTACTGATGCTTCTTTTTTATACAATGAATCCTCCAGAACCTTTTCATCAAGACAAATTGCAGATATTGAAGGTGGAGAAACTAGACAAACTCTTATGGCTAATGGAAGTCAGGTTAGCGGAAACAGCACATATGTGTGTTATAAAATATCAATTTCAGGAACACAACCTGCAGGATATTATTACAATAAAATAAGATACACAGCAATCCCAACATTTTAATGAAAAATCAAAATAATCATATAACCCTTCTTTCCTTTTTAGTTGTTTTTGTACTTTCTTTTTTACTTTTTGCTTTTAAATCTGTTTTTGCTCAAGATGTTTTACCTTTATTAGTAGCACCTGCCAGACAAGAACTTTTTCTTGATCCTGGAGAGACAACAAGTTTTAATTTCAGATTTGCCAATTTAAGTTCAACACCTGTGGCAGGAGTTGTAAAAGTTGCAGATTTTATTGTTAATAATAATGAAGGTATTCCAGATATTATTGAAAATAATGAAGATACTTCATTAAAATATTCAGCTTCAAAATGGATAACTTTGCCTGTAGATAGAATCGCAATCGCTGCAAAAGATAAAGTTTCAATGCAGGCTTCTATTGAAGTTCCAAAAGACGCTAAAGCTGGCGGAAGGTACGCCGCAATATATTTTGAACCCGAAGTAACGACTCCAGATAGCATTGGCACTCAAAAAGAAGCTGGAGTAGGTACCTCGTCTAGAATCGTACTTCTAGTATATATTAGAATTTCAGGAGATATAAAAGAAGCTGCACTTATTGACAGATTATATACAAAGCCTTTTTTTGAATTTGGTCCAATTTCAGTTGAAACAGATATTTTAAATCGAGGAGATTATCATGTGAGACCCAAAGGTGTGATTGCTCTTCAAAATCAACTTGGAAAAATCGTATCACAAGCTAGCCTTAAAGAACAAAATATATTTCCCGATACCAAAAGAACGTTTAACAATGAAGTTGGTTCCAAATGGATGTTTGGAAGATATAAACTAACGTTAACTGCAGCTTATGGAGAGGCTGGTCAATCTATCTCAAGATCTACGTTCGTATGGGTGATTCCTTGGAGAATAATACTAATTGCAATCTTGTCAATAATAATCATTTGGTTAATAATAAAAAATGTAAAAAAGAGATCGGAAAAAAACAACGAATTCTTGAAGTCTCAATTAGAAGTAGAAAAAGAAGAAATTGAAAAACTAAAAAAACAGCTAGATAAAAGATCCGATTAAATAATTTCGCGCTAAATGAAAGCAAAATCTTCTCTATATTTGACTCTATTTTTATGTTTTAGTGTCTTTTTTACCCTATCTCCAACAGTATCTAGTTCCGAAATGTTCGAGAACAGTTTAAAAATGTCTGTATTTATTGGAACTGGAAGCTTTTCTTTATTTGGCTATGCACCTTCAAATTCTTCTGTAACTTTAAGTGGTATTGGTATTTTAAGCGAAACCTTCGCTGATAAAAACGGTTATTTTGAATTTAAAGATCAACTCTCCCCTATAATTCCTGGATACGAGACTTGCCTATCAGCAAAAGATAATCTAGGAAGAACTACAAATCCCGTATGTATTCCCCCAATTCCAGTAAACAAATATACTGAAATTGGTCCTATTCTACTTCCTCCAACTATATCATTAAATAAAACTGATCATTTTACAGGAGATGATATTACGTTTAGCGGTCAATCTGTTCCAAATTCAGAAGTAAATCTTTCGATGTTTGTTGACAAAAGAATAACTCTTATCCCTGTTAGTCATGCCTATTCTATACCTGAAATTATAGCTCAAACTGACGATAAAGGAAATTATGCTATAACCCTATCTTCAACTAGAAACGAAAATTATAGAGTATTCTCTCAGCTTAAAAAGGATCAAGATTTTTCTGCAAATAGTAATACATTAAGAATAAAAGTGTACCCTTATTGGATGTTCATCCTAATATTTTTAAAATATTTATTTTCTGTATTTAAAAATAACTTGCTAGGAATAATCATAATCTCACAAATAATTGCGGTAGCTATTTTTTTAACTCGATGGTACTTAAAACCACATAAAATAATGGCACAAAGAGCGATAATACTTAGAAGAGCATACCCAAGAACGATAAGAGAGGTAATTCGTAGATAATAAATTACTCTAATTAACCTAAAAAGAATGGAAAATAGAAGATGGGTATAGAAACGAGTTAGGATGTTAGAATTTAGAAGTTAGTGTTTTATACGCCAACCGCCTGCTTCCTGCTTCTTGACCCGCTTCTAAACCTAAACTCCAACTTTCTATTTTTAGTAAAAAGATAGATGGGCTTTTTGAAGTAATGGCTTTTTATTTACACTAAATTCTAAATAAAAATCTCCTGGGATTGACGAAGATATGTCAAAAACTGCCTTACCATAAGAATCTGTCACTCCTTGAACAATGTCTACGTTTAGCTTAGGATTTGTCGTAAATAATATGGCAGTACTTCCTACTCCTAAGCCTTGATTGTTTAATAAAAATACGGTCGTTCTAATTTTTTCCTTTTCATCTGCTTTTGCCCTTAAAGGAGATACGAATACATAGGAGTTTTCTTGAGAAAAGCTTTGCTGTCCGACATATGCTCTACTTGTAAAATTTCTAACTTCATAAAACCAAAATAAAACACTAAACAGTATTAAAACAATAAATAGAATCGAAAGAAAAATAATGGTTTTTTTCATATATATAAAAGTATACAACAAAATAAGTCACAAATGATAAATTACAAATAACAAATAAATTCAAAATCTTAAATTATAAACTTTAGATGCTTTAGAGCTTACTATATATCCAGTGTATTAATCAAAGTTTGGCCACTATATTAAGTGTTTTTTAGATATACTATCTTAAGGCATAAATTCAACCCAAAGAGAAATTATTAAATATTGGCAATTAGGCTCTGCGTTTGATAAATGTGAATATTATCTATTAAAAGATAAAGATTACAATATTTTATGTACGTTATAACATAAAATCTATAAAAACTACCTATATTCTACTAATATTGCTTAATAAATATATCTGTGTACATCTAGAATGAAATATATCATATAACCTCACGTTCAATATTATTCCCGCATAAAGTAATTTAGTTAAATACAATTAAATAATTATTAATAAGTCAATAAATAAGAGTAAAATTATTAATATTTCTTAGATACTATAAGATAGCTGATATAGATTTATATATATAGGTAAGCAAATAATATGCGCGGTAATTAAATACAGATTAATTAAATAATACTATAAGGTAACTAATATTCATATCTCAAACTGTATCATAATATACACAAAATGCCTCTTGACAAATAGTTTCCAACTGTTCTATTATGTATATATAATATGAAACAGTATAATCTTTATAATCTTGAAGCCTCATTCCTACAATTTCTTAATTCGGGAAATAAAAAGCTTACAAATAATACTATTAAAAACTATTTATCAGATTTGAGACATTTTTTTGGTTGGTTTATTTTTAAGTTACAAGCAAACCGAATTCATGCCAAATTAGCACAAGAATTACACATCCCGACTATCATAACTGAATATTTTGATAAGATAGTTGTCTTACAATATAAGGCTTATCAAATACAAAATAACATTCCGTTACAAACAGCAAATAGAAGACTTTCAACACTTAGAAAATTATCGTCATTTTTTATTTCACAGCAATGGATCAGTCTAAATCCAACAGATCAATTAAGAAATATTGTTTCAAACAAAGGTTCTTTAAAAAATAAATACTATATCTCTAAGGAATCAGACAGCTTAATTCTTAATGAGTATAAAAGGGCTTTACAAAGCCATAATCTTAATTTAAATGCTATTAAAGAAGAGCTAAAAAACATTAATGAATTGTTAAATTTTAAATGATGAGGTCAATAAAGAACTCAAGACAATTTATAAAAGGACTTCAAGAATGGTTTGACCCTGCTTATGAATCCCACTCCGCTCTTCGAGCTACGTGGGACAAGGGAAATGGTGTCAAGATTACAATAGACGGGATTGCGAAAAAGGCAGTTTGGATTATCAAATAAGCCTAAACTTATGTTAAATATTGATGTTCAAAAAATTAAAAGATTCTTTCAAAATCTTCAAAACAGAGGTTTTTCTGTAAAAGAAATTAGACATAGGCTTAATTCTGTGGATAATTTTATAAATTGGGCTAGTAAGAAGGGAATACTCAACGCAAACGAATATAAGCAGTTACAGGAAGGAATTGCTGAAATTCAAAAGAAAATAGGTTCAATCTTTTATCGCATAGCCCCGAACACTTGGTTAAATAGACTTAAAAAATACTTTGATTTAAAGATAAAAAGCAAAAAGGAAGAGGTTATACATAGTAAGACTAATGAACCTGTTAGAAAGCCTTGGTTTACTAAGCCCCTTGCTGAATTTGATATTAGGCATTATATTGGAATTTCAATAGTTTTACTTATTATAGCTACTTTAGGGGCTGGTGCATATAATCAATTCTTTAAGAATGCACAAACTCCTTTTGCTTTTCCAACCAATCTAACTACGGGAGGAAGGGTTTTGTCATTTCAGGGTAGGCTTACAGATAGTTTAGGCAATCCTATATCAACAGGAACAAATTTAACATTTAAGCTTTATAATGTCTCTTCTGGTGGATCAGCTTTATATAATACCTCTGCTTGTTCTATCACGCCTGATCAGGACGGAATATTTGACGTATTGATTGGAGGATCAAGCTATTCTCCTACTCCACCTCAAGAAGTTTGTGGCACTGAGATACCTGAAAATCTTTTTTCAGATTGGCCTAATGTATATTTAGGAATTACAATGGGTGCTGACACTGAAGCAACCCCAAGACAACAGATAGCAAATGTTGGATATGCTATAAATTCTGAAACATTACAAGGCTTTCCTCCAGGCACAGGGGTCTCAAATATTCCCTACATTAACAACCAAGGCGACATTATTATTGCAACTTCAGCTGCAGGAATAAGAAATACATGGGCAAGTACAAATTTTACTCTTTCTTCATCTGGGACGATTACTCTACAGTCTGCAGGCACGGGAGATGTTGCTCTAACCGCAACTGGAAGCGGAAATATTACAAGTACATTAGGCCAAGGAACTAGCTTATTTAACGTTTTATCAGGAAATTTAAAAGTAGGTAATGGTACTCCTGGCGTAACTCTTGACGGTGAAGATGTTTATATCGAAGGTACGTTAGAAATTGATTCCGCTACAACTTTAGATGGAACTTTAACTACAAATGGTACGGTAACTCTTGGAGATAATGGAGATACTGTTACAATAAATTCATCTGATTGGGATATAACAGCCGAAGGAAACGCTTCAGGGCTTGGAACAATTACAGCTGATGGAAAATTAAGTGTTGCTGTCGCTGGACTGGCTTCAGTTTTTCAAAATACATCTGACTCAGCTGTTAATCAGGTTGCAACATTTGGATCAGGAAACAGAGCGACTCCTGCAAACAATGATGAAGGATATCTGTCTTTATTAAACGATGACTCTACAGGTACACAAGTAGAATTTTCAAGGCTAACATGGGTTGCTGCAGATGTATTAAATACTTCAAAAGATGCAGAAATTCAATTTGATGTTCAAAACAATAATTCTTTAACTAAAATTTTATCTGTTCAAGGAACAGGAATAGATATAGTTGGTGAAGTTGATTTGTCGGGACAACTTATTGCAGGTTCAGGAAACATAACCCTAACAGATGCTACGGGAAATATACAAGCAGGAGCGTATGCGGCAGGATCAATAACAGAAGCTGATCTTAAGGTTGTTGACGCACCGGGAGATGAGGAATGTTTCACATATGAGGTAACTACAGGTGACTTTGAATGGCAATCATGTGCAGATACAGCAATACCTGATGATTCTTTAGATTATGTTGACTTTGAAGATACAATGGATTTGGATGCAAATCTTGCTCTTAATCAAACAACATATACTTGGGGACAAGACTTTACAGGTACAACTACAACTGGATATACATATTCAGCTAACTCCCTCACTACAGGAACTGCTGCATCTTTTGGTTCAACATCAACTGCAGGTGGAGCTTCTGGATTATCTAAGGTT
>JBDRCK010000018.1:0-2955 GCA_043821785.1 bacterium
AGTTAAATTTGATAAATCAACTAGTAGCATAAAATGGTCAACAGTATTTAAAATGGCTTGGGATACTTTAGCAGTTTTTTATAGGCTTCAAATTTTACATTATTATGATGATAAAAATAAAAAGAATTGGATTTCAGAATAAATCTTTTTTACTCCATCTGTTAAATTCAAAAAAAATTGTTTTGTTTATATTCTTACTATTGTTTGTTATTTTGTCTAAAAAGGTTTATGCAAAAGAAAATAATCAATTCGTAACTATAGTAAATCCTGTTAGGTTATCCAGTTACAATAAAAATCCAGGACAGAGTATTCTTTCGGAATATAGTGTTGTAAATAAATTAAATTTACCTGCAACCTGGCTATTAACCTATGATGTTTTAGGAAGCCCCAGTCTTGTATCTCTTTTTAAGAGAATGAACAAGGATCAAGAATTTGGTATTTTTCTTGAAGTTACAGAAAACTTTTCAAATAACGCAGGAGTTATTTATAACAATACAGGTTTTTGGCATCATGCAAATTCAGTTTTTCTTTCTGGTTATAAACAAGAAGAAAGAATCAAATTAATAGATACTGTTTTTGAAAAATTTAAAAATGAATTTAGTTTTTATCCAACTTCAGTAGGTTCTTGGTGGACAGATTCGTATTCCTTAAGTTATATGAAAGAGAAGTACGGAATAAATGCAAATTTAGGTTGTTCTGATCAATTTTCTACAGATGGATATAAAATTTGGGGACAGCCTTTTTCAATACCATTTTATCCAAGTAAATATCATTCAGGGATCCCAGCATCAGATGAAGCTGTAAAGTTGGGTATAGTTACAACTCTCTGGGCTCCAAGAGATCCTTTAAATGGATATTACAGTAGTCTTTTTAGTACACAAGATTATTTAATGGCTGGAAAAGGATTAGATACAGAATATTTTAAAAAATTAGTTAGTATTTATGCTAATAAAAATGATAATTCGTTCGGTCAAATTACAATAGGATTGGAAGGTGACTTAGATAAAGAGGTTTATGGTAGGGAATATTTAAATCAGATCTTATATATTAAATCACTTTTGTTAAAAAATGAAATTGAAGTATTAAACATGAGTAAGTTTTCTGAATGGTATAGAAAAACTTATCCAAAATTAATAGAAAGTTATTTTATTAAATCGACAGATTTACTTGGAACTAATAATATCGTTACTTGGTTTCAAAATTCCAAATATAGATTGTCTTACGAAGAGGATAGTAATGGACAAATAACAATAAGAGATTTTAGGGTTTATGATAAAAATTTCCAAGAGCCTTATTATATTTCTCCTAATAGAAATTTTAGTTTAAAAATAAATATTCCTTCTGTTATTGATAAGGTTAGTTATCCAGATAATGTTTGGGTTTTAGAAAAAGGGAGCAGTATTAGTTTCTTGGATGATAAAATTATTGTAAAAACAAACACAAAAATTCCTGAATTTATTAAAAAAAGTAAATATCTTAATATAGAGAAAAGAAAAAACGAAATCCAAATAGCTTTTAAAGACTTTGAATATCCGAAAGAGGGGAAAATAATTAAAGATTTTTCAGTAGAGGCAAAACATACTTTTAGATCTCCCAAAGCAATGTTTAGGGCAGTGTTTAGTGCAATTTTAAATAGCGAATGGGGATTGTTTAAAAAAATAGATTATCTTATTCCTCAAGAGGAGATACATGCTTTGGAGTTTTTAAATATACAACCCAAAGGAAAAGTACTTGTTTATGACAAAGAATGTTTACAATGTTCATATTCTACTGAATTTAGGCCTCCTGTTTTTTCAAATATCAGAGATTATGTAGGAAAGTTTTCAAATAAAAAGATTGTTTATAATTCTTCAATATTTGAATTACTCTCCAGAGAAGAGGCAAAGAAAAAACTAAAAAGTTTAGGTGTTAAATATATATACCTTGTTAAATTTGAAGATTATGAAGAAAAAATTCCTTATTCTCCGGGGGATTTGGGCATAGAAAAGATTTTTGAGAATGCAAATTCTGAAATTTGGAGAGTAAAATAACAATATGAATATTTTAGTACTATCTTGGCGTGACCCTAAACATCCTTTGGCAGGGGGAGCAGAACAGGTTATGCACGAACATATGAAAGGATGGGTTAATGCGGGGCATAAAGTTACCCTTTTTTCTTCAAAGTTTAAAAGTGCTATAAGTGAGGAGAATTTAGATGGAATAACAATTTTAAGAAAAGGAGATCAATTTATTGGAGTTAAGATCCAAGCTTTTTTTTATTGGATCAAAAACAAAGAAAAATTTGATTTAGTAGTTGATCAGTTTCATGGAGTTCCTTTTTTTACACCTTTATATGTTAAAAAGCCTATATTAGCGGTTTTGCAAGAAGTGACAAGAGAAGTTTGGTTTATGAATGAACTTCCTATTCCTTTTAATTGGTTAGTTGGTTTTGTAGGTTATATTTTTGAACCTTTCATATTTTTTTTCTATAAAAACATTCCTTTTATGGTTGGTTCAAAATCAGCTAAAGAAGATCTTCTTAAAATGAAAATTCCTTTTAATAATATAAATATTGTTTCGCATGGAGTGATTGTTGAGAAACTTAAAACAATTCCCAAAAAAGAAAGGGTAAAAACAATTTGTTTTTTGGGTGCTTTAGCAAAAGACAAGGGTATAGAGGATGCACTAAAGTCTTTTTCAATATTAAACAGTAAAGGTAAATTTAATTTTTGGGTAATAGGAAGAGGTTCTCCTGAATATAAAACTTATCTTCTTACCTTATGTGAAAAATATGGGATTATCGATAGGGTTAAATTTTGGGATTATGTTGATAACAAAAAGAAATTTGAATTATTGGCAAGAGCACATGTTTTAGTGAATCCTTCGGCAAGAGAGGGTTGGGGATTGGTAAATATAGAAGCAAATTCAGTCGGAACTCCAGTTATATCCTACAAATCTGTTGGTTTGATAGATTCA
>JBDRCK010000019.1:0-3548 GCA_043821785.1 bacterium
ATACATATAAAAGGTCCTCCAGGAGCTGGTAAAACAATGCTTTCAAGAGGTTTTCCATCGCTTTTACCCTCTCTAAATAAAGAAGAAATACTTGATGTTTCAAAAATATATTCTGTTGCAGGACTTATAAAAAACAATAAATATATTATATATCCTCCTTTTAGGTCTCCTCATCATACAACGTCAAAAATGGGTTTGATTGGAGGAGGAACACATCCTAAACCAGGAGAAATATCTTTGGCGCACAGAGGCGTTTTATTTTTAGACGAACTTCCTGAATTTCCAAGAGCAACATTAGAAGCGTTGCGTCAACCAATAGAAGATGGAAAGATAGTAATATCAAGAGCTTCTGGTAGTTTAAAGTTTCCATCAAAATTTCTTTTGATTGCTGCATCAAATCCTTGTCCTTGTGGCTATCTTGGCCATCCTAAAAAGGCTTGCAGATGTACACCTGGGGGGGTTATTAAGTATAAGAAAAGAGTTTCAGGACCGCTACTTGATAGGATTGATTTAAATGTAATAGTACCGCCAGTCGAGGAAGAAAAATTAATTAACAGCGAGTTATCAGAATCAAGCGCTGATATTAGAAAAAGAGTGATAAAAGCGAGAGAGATACAAAGGTGTAGATTTAGAAGCAAAAAGGTAAAAACAAATGGCGAAATGAATAGCACTGATATATATAAACTTTGCAAAATTGAAAATAAAGCAACAGAACTTTTAAAACAAGCAATATCAAGGTTTTCTATGTCAGCTAGATCATATATGAAAACTATTAAAGTATCACAAACAATTTGTGACCTTGAGGGTAAGGAGTCGATAACACAACAACATATAGCAGAAGCTTTGCAGTATAGGTTTCAAGACGATTGAATTTAAAAAAAGGAGGTGATTTATAACATGTTAAGATGTGGTAAAAGAACATATTTTTTTGACATAAATGAAGCTAAAAATGGAAGTAAATATTTGAAAGTTACAGAATCAAGCTTTATAAAAGAGGGAGAAAGAAAAAGAAACACAATAATTTTATTTAAAGAAGATATAGCAGAATTTATCAAAACGATAAGTGAAGCAGAAAAAGAGCTATAAATATTACTTGACTTTGTCTTGATATTTAAGTAATATAATCTCAAATGAGAATAAGCCAAAAGTTAAATGGTCTTTATATCTATCTTCTATCTTTTTTTGCCTTTCTGAATCCTGCAAGAGTATTTGCAGATGAACTACAAGTTGGAGATAATCTTGGGTTTGCTATTCCAAGCTTTGGAGGCATAATAACTTTTATCATAAGGTTCTTTTTTGTAATGGCAGGTCTCGCAGCTTTACTTTATCTTCTTCTTGGAGCGTTTTCATGGATTACATCTGGTGGAAATAAAGAAAACGTTGAAAAAGCACGAGACAAGATTCAAGCTGCCATAGTAGGAATTATTCTTGTTGTAATAGTAGTTGCCATTTTAGCAACCCTTGAACAAGTTGTATTTGCACAAAAACTTTGTTTTGGGCTTACGTGTGACGTAAGCATCCCGGCTCTTTTGCAATAATCACATAGTATGTTCCTTACAAACACTTTCGTATACGCACAAGGAATACAAGAATGGGGAGATTGCGTTTCTGATGGCGTCCCAACTCTCAAATGTCTTGAAGTAGTATTTGGAAATATTATCTTTGCTGCCTCAACTTTTATAATAATTATTCTATTTATAATGTTTATTGTGGGATCTTTTAGTTATCTTACATCTGCTGGAAACCCTGAAAGAGTAAAAAAAGCTCAAAGTACTATTAAATTTGCTATTATCGGTTTTGTTCTTTTTCTTTTTGCTTTCCTAATTTTAAGGACCATTGACTTCTTATTTCTTGGAGGACAGGGGTCTTTATTTAAATTGAATATTGGTCAATAAAATTTAAGGTCCAGGTGTTACTACAATAACTTTTACTCCTGTATTTTGTGGAATAGGGGATATTATTCTATCTCTATCTTTTAAAAATAAATAGATTATAAATATAAAGAGAGCAAATCCTATTGAGAGTAGGATTATTCCAAACGTTTTCATTTGAAGTTAAATTTTTCTTTAATAGTATAGTTTGGTCGATTTCTTACCTGTATAAATATTTTTCCTATATATTCTCCTATTATTCCAATTGTTAAGAGCTGAACCCCACCTAAAAACATAATACCTACAAATATTGCAGCCCACCCTGTTACTAAATTTTGTGGGAAATAAAATTTTTCTAAAATTGCATAAACCATACCAAGAAATCCAACTAAAGCAGCAATAAAACCAAAAATCATAGCTAGCCTTAAAGGTTTTAAAGAAAAGGATGTGATTCCGTCAAGAGCAAAATTCATCATTTTGCCAAATGTATAATGAGTACTTCCTGCATTTCTTTTTTCTCTATCAAAACTAACAAAAGTAGAAGGAAAGCCACCCCAAGAAACAAGTCCACGAAGAAATCTAGATTGTTCAGGTAGAGAATTCAAATAATTAACAACTTTTCTATCGAGAAGCCTAAAATCTCCTACATCTTTTGGTATTGGAACATCGGATAAAAAATTAATTAATTTATAAAAAAAGGAAGCGGAAGCTCTTTTAAACATTTTGTCAACATTCCTAGTTTTTCTTTTTGCGTATACTACCATGCTTCCCATTTGCCACTGCTCAACCATTTGTTTTATGATTTCAGGTGGATCTTGAAGATCACTATCCATTGATATAACACAATCTCCTTTAGATTCTCTATAACCACAAGAAAGCGCCATTTGATGGCCAAAGTTTCTGTAAAAAGACACAAGTTTGATATATGGATTTTTTCTAGCAAATTTTTTTATTTCTTCGCTTGATTTGTCAGACGAGCCATCGTCAATAAAAACAATTTCATATTTATAGCTTTTTACTACAGGTAGTAAACGATCTATTAAGGGATTAATGTTCCCTTTTTCGTTATAAACAGGAACTATTACGGATAAAAGAAAATCAGTTTGTATCATTGTTATACATTATACTAAACAGCTTTTAATAATAGTTTTCAGGTTAAAATAAGGGAAGACTTTGTTATAATAGGACTACTTTACGGGGTAGTGTACGGTTGCACAGGAGGCTCATAATCTCCTAGATCAGGTTCAACTCCTGGCCCCGTAACATAAATAACTTAAAAATCAAAATTCAAAAGCCCGCTTCGCCAAAGCGAAAGCGAGGCGAGTCAAGATTAGAAGTTGGTCTTAAAGTGTTTGGAAGCCGGTATAGAAGTTAGAAGGTGGAAATTGGTGTTAAAACACACCAACCACCAACATCCTTTATCTATACTGGCATCTATATTCCTTGTGACTAACTTCTTACTTTTGCGTTTTGCGTTATGACTTTTGAGTTTAGAACAGAATTTCCAACCATTGATTATATACTGGTTTAGCTTCGACTTTTTGTTTTTTGGGAATTGTAGTTGGGCGTGGAATAATTAGTGCAACCTCTCCGTCTTTAAGAAGATTTAACTTATTTCTAATAATTTTTTCTACTTCGTAAGGATCTTGACTTTTTAGGATGTTTGTTTGGAGAATT